>NZ_JBQEQA010000015.1:0-64719 GCF_052045815.1 Pseudomonas sp. 22085 | reverse complement strand
ATCGCGGGCAAGCCCGCTCCCACAGTGTTTTGTGTCGCTGGAAATCTAGTGCACACCAGAAATACCAACGGACCACCGATGAACCTCTCGCGTCTCGCCCTGCCCCTCCTGCTGCTGCCAACCGCCAACGCCCTCGCTGACACCTTCGAACGCGATCAGGCCCTGAAGCTGCCGGACACGCTGATCAGCGCCAACCGCCAGGTCGAAGCGCGCAACGACAGCAGCGCCGCCAACACCGTATTCACCCGTGAAGACATCGAACGCCTGCAACCCCGTAGCGTCACCGATCTGCTGCAACGGGTACCGGGCGTGCAAGTGGCACAAACCGGCGGACGCGGCAGCCTGCCCGGGATCTACATTCGTGGCACGCAATCGGCGCAAAGCCTGGTGCTGGTCGACGGCCAGCGCATCGGCAATTCGACGTCCGGCGACAGCAACCTGCAACACCTGAACATCGAGCAGATCGAGCGCGTGGAAGTGCTGCGCGGTTCACGCTCGGTGATTTATGGCAGCGATGCAATTGGCGGGGTGATCCAGATCTTCACCCGGCGCGGCGGCGAACAAGGCTTGCAGCCGCGTATGCATGTGGGTTTCGGCAGCAATCAGACTTGGGAACGCAGTGTCGGTCTGTCCGGAGGTGATGAGAAAACCCGTTTCAACCTCGGCGCCAGTCTCGATGAAACCGCCGGGATCGACCGCACCCACGAGTCGTATCCCAGCGACAGCGATCACGACGCCTATCGCAACAAATCCATCAGCCTGAGCCTCAGCCATGCGCTGACCGACGACATCGAAGTTGGCGCCAACCTGCTGGATAACCGGGGTAAAAGCGAATTCGACAGCCCATTGGGACGTTACGTTGAAGCAACCGACCGATCCTATGAGGAGCAGCCCTACAGCGATTTCACCGTCAGCAGTTTCAGCAGCTACATCGATGCGCGGATCAACGAGCACTGGAAATCGCGCCTGGAACTCGGCCACAGCGAAAACCGCGAGAAGACGCTCGACAAGCTCAGCGACGACCGCTCGGTGTTCAACACCTACCGCGACTCGGTGACCTGGCAGAACGATCTGACGCTGGATGCACGCAACAGCCTGATCCTTGGCGGCGACTGGTACGAAGACCGCATCAACAGCAGCACCGCATTTGATGAGGACAGCCGCTGGAACCGCGCAGCCTTCATCCAGCATCGCTTCCAGGCCGACAGTTTCTCCACCGAACTGGGCCTGCGTCGTGATGACAATCAGCAGTTCGGCAGCCAGAACAGCTGGAGCGGCACGCTGACCTTGCCGGTCAACCCGGACAACGATCTGCTGCTCAGCTACAGCGAAGGCTTCCGCGCGCCGACCTTCAACGATCTGTATTACCCGGACTTCAGCAACCCCGACCTGAAACCGGAAACCTCGAAAAGCTACGAGCTGCAATGGCGCAGCCAGTTGAGCGACAGCACTCGTCTCGAAGCCTCGCTGTACCGGACCGATCTGGAAGACGCGATCATCTTCGGCAGCAACTCACGCCCGGAAAACGTCGCTTCGGCGCGGATCAACGGCTTCGAAGCGACCCTGAAACAGGAACTGCTGGGCTGGCAGAGCAACCTCGGCGTGGCGATCATCGATCCCCGCGACCGCGACACCGGCCATACGTTGGCGCGGCGTGCACGGCGCACCTTGAGCTGGGATCTGGATCGACAGTTCGATCGCCTTGGCCTCGGCGCCAGTTGGCAGGCCGTGAGCAGCAGCTATGACGACCTGAACAATCAGCAGCCGCTTGGCGGTTATGCACTGCTCGGACTGCGCAGCAGCTGGGCGCTGAACCGCGAGATCAAGCTGGATTTCAAGGTCGATAACCTGCTGGACAAGGGATACAACCGGGCGCTGTACAGCCATGACGGCAGTCAGTATGACTATCGCGAGGATGGTCGGGCGTTCATGTTCGGGGTGACTTGGACGCCGCAGCTCTGATCCGGAATTTTCGCTGCTTTGACGGGCCTCATCGCGAGCAAGCTCGCTCCCACAGGTTCAGCGTGATCCCTGTGGGAGCGGGCTTGCTCGCGAAGAATTCACCTCGGTCTCAGCGATCTGGCGCGATCAGGTGGCAGAGTTTGGCGGTCGCCTCGATCATCTGCCCGCTCGGGCGCTCCAGACCTTTGTCGGTGACCAGCAGCAATTGCCCGTGCTTGACCGCTGTCACCTGCGGCCAGGCGTTCCACGCATCCAGTTGCGGTTGATCGCCGGCGAGAATCACTTCGGGATCACGCTGTAAAACCGCCTCGATGCTCACCTGCGGCGCGGGCAGGCTCAAATCGGCAAACACATTGCGCGCGCCGCACACTTCAAGCGCATCGCTGATGATCTGCCCGCCACCGACGGTGTACAGCGGCTTGTCCCAGATTTGATAGAACACCCGCAGCGGCACTTCTCGGCGGTAGCGTTGGCGCAGTTCATCAAGGTTGCGCCGCAGCGCCGCAGCCCATTCGACCCCACGCTCAGGACGACCGAGCTGTGTCGCGATGGCTTCAATCTGCGCGATCAACTGTTCAAGACTATGGGGCTCGGCAACGAAAGTCGGGATGTTCAAGCGCTTGAGCTGATCGCGCTGAGCCGGGCCGACACTGCCGGGCCATAACAGCAACAAGTCAGGCTTGAGGCTGAGCAGGCGCTCCATGTCGAGCTGGCCATAACGGCCCACCGAAGGCACGTCCTTGATAGCAGACGGACGCTCACCGGCATCCAGCACCCCGACCAGCAGGTCGGCCGAATTCAGTTCAATAACGATTTCAGACAGGGATGGCGCGAGGCTGACCACCCGCAGGGCGGCCAGCGTTTCACCGCTGACGGCCAGCAGCAGAACCGCCAGCCAGAGACGCCGCATCAGGCGAGTTGACGCGGGATACGGTAGAGGTAGAACAGCACCGCCGTGGACAGCGCCAGCAACATGAGCGGCACCGCTTCAAGACCGACGAACACTGCCAGCGCGCCAATCCATGCCGGCAGCGCCGCGACCACGTATGCACTGCGAAGGCAGGCCGCCAGGGCGATCCAGGCAGCGGGTTCTTCAGGGGTATCGAGGGCTTTTTGCGTGGCGATCAGCGCGTGCTTGTAGCGCCCGAAAAATTTCAGGCTGACAAACATCGAAGCCACGCCAGCGATAAAAAAGGGCATCGCCAAGACCGGCAGAATCGCCTCGCCCTGGCCGAACACAGCGTTGATCACGAACAGCGGCACCAGCGCCAGCGCCAAGTATTTCCACCAGGCGATCGACAGACGGCGCCGCACTTGCCCGCGGGTCACGCCCGGTCTACCTCGCCCTGATGCTCGTTACCCATCATGTGGTCGAGCTTGCTGGCCTTGGTCGCCAGATAGAGTTTGTTGTGCGGGTTGTGACCGGTGTGCAGCGGCACACGCTCGGCAACAACGATACCCATGTCGGTCAAGGCTTTGACCTTGCGCGGGTTGTTGGTCATCAGGCGCAGGGATTTGACGCCCAGATGTTCGAGCATCGGCAGGCACATGGCGTAGTCACGCTGGTCGGCGGCAAAGCCCAGACGCTCGTTGGCTTCAACGGTGTCGGCGCCGCCGTCCTGCAATTCGTAGGCACGGATCTTGTTCAAAAGACCGATGCCGCGCCCTTCCTGACGCAGGTACAGCAACACGCCACGGCCCTCGCGAGCGATCGCCTTGAGGGCGCCTTCGAGTTGCGAACCGCAGTCGCAACGCTGGCTGAACAAGGCATCGCCGGTCAGGCATTCGGAGTGCAGACGGCCGAGTACCGGGGCACCGTCGGCAATCTCACCCAGGCTCAGCACAACGTGCTCGCGGCCGGTGGCTTCATCGAGAAAACCATGCATGGTGAATTGCGCAAAAGGCGTTGGCAGCTTGGAAGCGGCGACAAAAACGACAGGCACCGGTGTGCTCCTGATCTGAAAAGTCCGAGATTCGCTGGGCGGCATTGTAACAGCAGGTACCCGCAGGCGCTTAGGCTGAATTATCGGGGATAACTATCAAAAAGTTTGATGACAGGCCCGTCGCCCCTACTCGAACGGATACGGCTGCTTCCAGCGCTCGAAGATCGGCTTCAACTCACCGCTCTTCACCAGTTGTTCCATGCGTTGGTCGTAGATAGACATCAGCGCCCGGCCTTGCGGGGTGTCGGCGAAGCCGAGGTACAGCGGCAATTCCGCCAGATGTGAATAACGGTACTGCGAAGGATCGGCGGCGTTTCGCAGCACCGCTTCGATTTCCGTCAGCGCATCGATGTAGTAATCCGCCCGCCCCTGCTTGAGCATTGACAGGATCCCGGTGCGGCGTTCGATCTGGTTGAAGCGTTTGACGTTCGGCAGGTAGGTTTCGTAGCGATAGCCGCGCACCCAGGCCAATCGATACTTGCCCAGCGTCGCCTGGGTCGGCGATGGGTTGCTGGCAAGACCCAGCGCGTAGATGTGGTCGGAATCGAAATTCCATTTCGGATACAGCACCTGCTCGGCTTCACCGCGATAGGAGCCGACCAGTGCGTCAGCTTCCTTCAGTTGCACCAGACCCACCGAGCGGGTGTAGGGCACGGTGCGAATATCCAGGGTCACGCCGGCCGGTTCGAAGACTTTGCGCAACACGTCCCAGCCCAGGCCATGACCATCGGCGGCGGTGTAGTCTTCCCAATCTTCACTGGCCAGGTGAATGACCGACGGCGGTGCGTCCTGTGCCTGGGCCACGGCGCCAAGCAAGGTCAAAACCACTATCGCCAACCAGCGTCGAGTCATCCCTGTGCCCCTCATCCACGCCTGGAAATCAGGCGAAAACCCACACCAGTCCCTGCATCGCCAGCCACGCGAACACGCCGGCCAGCACGTCGTCGAGCATGATGCCGACGCCGCCGTGAACATGCCGGTCGATCCAGCGGATCGGCCACGGCTTGAGAATGTCGAAGAAGCGGAACACGAGGAACCCGGCCAGCAACCAGTACCAGCCTTCCGGCACCAGCCACAGGGTGATCCACATCCCGACCATTTCGTCCCAGACGATGCCTTCGTGGTCGTGCACCCGCAGATCGTCGGCCACTTTGCCGCACAGCCAGAAGCCGAACAGCATGGTGATCCCGAGCATCAGCCAGTACCCCCAGTCCGGCAGCATCTGCCACAACGGAATAAAGGGTAGTGCAACTAACGAGCCCCAAGTGCCCGGCGCCTTGGGCAAGGTGCCCGAACCGAAGCCGAACGCGAGGAAATGCCAGGGGTTGCGCCAGACCGACGGCGGAACGAATTCGGCCGGAACCTGTTTCGGGTGATCTGTCACGGTGACTCCTGAAAATGTTGATAACCCCGGATTTGCGGGGTGATGTCGTGTCCATCGCGATCCAGCAGCACGACGCCCTGCCCTTGCGTCACGCGGCCGATCACATGGATCGGCCAGCCATCGGCGAGCAATGCCGGCAACTCGACGGACGGCAAGGTGAAGGCCAGCACGTAATCATCGCCGCCGCTCAACGCCGCACGCTCGGCGCCGCGCTGACCGAGAAACGCCACCAGCGCATCCGACAACGGAACACGCTCACGCTCGACTTCGAGGCGAACCTTCGAGGCCAGTGCGATATGACCGCAATCGGCGAGCAGGCCATCGGAGATGTCCAGCGCCGAAGTGGCCTTGCCACGCAGCGCCTGGCCGAGAGCGAGTTGCGGTTGCGGCGCCCAGTAATGATCGAGCAGCGGCCGGGCGATATGGGATTCGGCGTCACGCTGACCCAGCACCAGCGGCAAGGCGCCGGCGGCATTGCCCAGCTCACCGCCGACACACAGCAAATCGCCCGGCTGCGCGCCGCTGCGGGTCAGCGCTTTGCCGGCCGGGACGCGCCCGAACACGGTAACGGTCAGGCTCAACGGCCCGCGGGTCGTGTCGCCGCCGACCAGTGCCACGCCGCAGCCCTGCGCCATGCGGTTCAAACCGTGGGCATAGGCTTGCAGCCAATCGGCAGTCACCGTCGGCAGAGTCAGGGCAAGGGTAAAGGCGACGGGCGTGGCGCCCATGGCAGCGAGGTCGCTGACCGCCACGGCCAGCGAGCGCTGACCGAGCAGAAACGGATCGCAGGGATCGGCGAAATGTACGCCGGCCACCAGCGTATCGGTGGAAACCGCCAGCTGTTCCCCGGAAGGAACCGCCAGCAAGGCGCAGTCATCGCCGATCCCCAGTGCAACGCCTTCGCCGCCCTGCGCACAAGGCGCGGCGGCAAAGAAATTGCGGATCAGCTCAAACTCGCCCATGGCCGAGAAAAAGTATTCAAGCGCGGATCAGCGCTTGAACGCCTTCACTTCAGCTTCACGCAGGCGCGGAGCCAGCTTGTCGAGCACGCCGTTGACGAACTTGTGGCCGTCGGTCGAACCGAACACCTTGGCCAGTTCGATACCTTCGTTGATCACAACGCGGTACGGCACGTCGACGCGCTTGAGCAGTTCCCAGGTGGACAGGCGCAGAACCGCCAGTTCAACCGGATCCAGCTCTTCGATCGCCAGATCCAGGCAAGGCGTGAGCGCGGTGTCGATTTCGGTCTTGAACTGCGGAACCCCGTGGAGGATTTCGCGGAAGTACGCGCCATCGACATCGGTGAAATCGTTATCGACCCGGAACTGCGCTTCGATCTCGTTCAGCGAAGCCTTGGCCATGTGCCATTGATACAGGGCCTGAGTCGCGAGCTGACGGGCTTCGCGGCGCTTGGCGCTTTTAGATGGCTTGCCGGCATCCGCAGGTTTCGGATCGCGCGGGTTGAAACGATCGCTTTCGTCGCTAATCACTTGGCCTCCAACTGCGCCAGCAGGCTGACCATTTCCAGAGCGGACAGGGCAGCTTCAGCTCCTTTGTTGCCGGCCTTGGTGCCGGAACGTTCGATGGCTTGCTCGATGGAATCAACGGTCAGGACGCCGAAAGCGACCGGTACGCCGAACTCCATGGACACCTGGGCCAGGCCCTTGGTGCACTCGCCAGCCACGTATTCGAAGTGCGGAGTGCCGCCACGAATGACCGCGCCCAGGGCGATGATTGCTGCGAACTCGCCTTTCTGGGCGACTTTCTGCGCAACCAGCGGGATTTCGAAGGCGCCAGGTGCGCGGATGATGGTGATGTCGCTTTCGCTCACGCCGTGGCGAACCAGGGCATCAACTGCACCGCTGACCAGGCTTTCAACCACGAAGCTGTTGAAGCGGCCCACTACCAAAGCGTAGCGGCCTTTAGGGGCGATGAAGGTACCTTCGATGGTCTTCAGGGTCATTCGTCAGATCTCTTAAAGAGCCGGGACGCGTCTGTTTCGCGTCCCTCAGTGATTTATTTGCCGCGAATACAGGGCCGGAAACAACCGGTCATTATTCGGAGGGCACGTATTCTACAACTTCCAGATCGAAACCGGATATCGCATTGAACTTCATCGGCGCGCTCATCAAACGCATTTTGCGCACGCCGAGGTCACGCAGGATCTGCGAGCCGGCACCGACAATGCTGTAGGTGGTCGGCTTTTTCGGTACGGCCTGATCGCCGGTTTCGCGGATGTGCGCCAGCAACACGTCGCCATCGAGCGGGTGACCGAGCAACAGCACCACACCGCTGCCGGCCTCGGCAACCGCAGCCATGGCGGCGCGCAGGCTCCAGCGGCCGGGTTGCTTGACCATCAGCAGGTCGCGCAGCGGGTCCATGTTGTGCACGCGAACCAGGGTCGGCTCTTCGGCGCAAACGGTGCCCAGGGTCAGTGCCATGTGCACGTCGCCTTCCACGGAATCACGATAGGTCACCAGGTTGAATTGGCCCAGTTCGCTGTCCAGCGGCTGCTCGGCAATCCGCTGAACGGTACGTTCGTGGATCATCCGGTAGTGAATCAGGTCGGCGATGGTGCCGATCTTGATGTTGTGTTCGGCGGCGAACGCTTCCAGTTCGGCGCGACGGGACATGGTGCCGTCGTCGTTCATCACTTCGCAGATCACGCCGCTTGGCTCGAAACCGGCCATGCGCGCCAGGTCGCAGGCGGCTTCGGTGTGACCGGCGCGGGCCAGGGTGCCACCAGCCTGGGCCATCAGCGGGAAAATGTGGCCCGGGCTGACGATGTCTTCGGCTTTCGCGTCTTTCGCAGCGGCCGCTTGCACGGTACGTGCGCGGTCAGCGGCGGAGATGCCGGTGGTCACGCCTTCGGCGGCTTCGATCGAGACGGTGAACTTGGTGCCGAAACCGGAACCGTTGCGTGGCGCCATCAGCGGCAGCTTCAGGGTTTCGCAACGCTCGCGGCTCATCGGCATGCAGATCAGGCCACGGGCGTACTTGGCCATGAAGTTGATGTGCTCGGCCTTGCAGCATTCGGCGGCCATGATCAGGTCGCCTTCGTTCTCGCGGTCTTCGTCATCCATAAGGATGACCATCTTGCCTTGGCGGATGTCTTCAACCAGTTCTTCGATGCTATTGAGCGCCACAAGGCACCCCCTTCAGTCAGGATTTGAGGTAGCCGTTGGCGGCCAGAAAGCTTTCAGTGATGCCACCGGACGATGGCTCGGCAGCCTTGTCGCCCAAAAGCAGACGCTCCAGATAACGCGCCAGCAGGTCGACTTCCAGGTTCACCCGGCGACCTGGCTTGTAGGACGCCATGATGGTTTCGCTCAAGGTGTGCGGGATGATCGTCAGCAGGAATTCGGCGCCATCGACCGCGTTCACGGTCAGGCTGGTGCCGTCAACGGTGATCGAGCCCTTGTGGGCGATGTACTTGGCCAGCTCTTTCGGTGCGCGGATGCGAAATTCCACGGCGCGGGCATTGTCGCTGCGCGAAACCACTTCGCCGACACCGTCGACGTGACCGCTGACCAGATGCCCGCCGAGACGGGTGGTCGGGGTCAGGGCTTTTTCCAGGTTGACCGGGCTGCCGCTTTTCAGGTCATTCATGGCGGTGCAGTCGAGGGTTTCGCGACTGACGTCGGCGGCGAAGCCGTTGCCCGGCAGTTCCACGGCGGTCAGGCACACGCCGTTGACCGCGATGCTGTCGCCGAGTTTGACGTCGCTCAGGTCGAGCTTGCCGGTTTCGACATGCACCCGCACATCACCGCCCTTTGGGGTCAGTGCGCGGATACTGCCGATGGATTCGATGATGCCGGTAAACATGGGGTTCTCCTTGAGAACGAAGCCAGCGCTAACGCGATGGCCGGGAATTATACGCTCGCCGATGGGACAGGGATGGCAGTGACTCGCCAGTCATCGCCAACCGCGCGAATTTCAGTGATTTTCAGCTCGGGCGCATCCTTCATACAGGCCAGCGGCCAGTCCAGAAGCGGACGCGCCGTGGAGCCAAGGAACTTGCCGGCAATGAAGATCACGAACTCGTCGACCAGACCGAGTTGGGCAAATGCGCCGGCCAGTCGCGGACCGGCCTCGACCAGCACTTCGTTGACGCCACGGTTGGCCAGTTCGATCAACAATTGATGCAGATCGACCTGACCATCATCGCCCGGCACGATCAGGCATTCCGGGCCATGGGCGTACTGTTCTTCGATGGCCACGCAAGTGGCGACCAGCGCCGGGCCGGCCTTGAAGAACGGCGCATCCAGCGGCACTCGCAGACGTCCGTCGATCAACACCCGCAGCGGCGGACGGCTCAGGGCCAGTGCGGTCTGTTCGGCATCCAGCCCCAGCTCTTCGGCGCGAACGGTCAGGCGTGCGCCATCGGCAAGCACCGTGTCGGCGCCGGTCAGCACCACGCTGGCCTGGGCGCGCAACCGCTGCACCGCCGAACGCGCGGCAGGGCCGGTGATCCATTGGCTCTCGCCGCTTTCCATCGCCGTGCGGCCGTCGAGGCTCATGGCCAACTTGACCCGCACGAACGGCAAGCCGTGTTCCATGCGCTTCAGAAAACCTTGATTGAGCTTGCGCGCCTCAGTTTCCAGCACGCCGCTTTCGCTGGCGATGCCGGCATCGGCCAGGCGTTGCAGACCGCGTCCGGCGACTTGTGGATTGGGATCACGCATCGCCGCGACCACCCGGCCGACACCGGCATTCACCAGCGCATCGGCGCACGGCGGTGTGCGGCCGTGGTGGCTGCAAGGTTCGAGGGTCACGTAAGCCGTGGCGCCCCGGGCCCGTTCACCGGCGGCGCGCAAGGCGTGGACTTCGGCATGGGGTTCGCCGGCGCGTTCATGCCAGCCTTCGCCGACAATCTGCCCGTCGCGCACGATCACGCAGCCGACCCGGGGATTGGGATGAGTCGTGTAGTGCCCCTTGCGCGCCAGCTCCAGGGCCCGGGCCATGAAGTGGGCGTCGAGGATGGCCTGATCGGCAACGGTGGTCATTCTTTCACCGGCTCACGGGCGAGGCGGTCGATCTCTTCGCGGAACTCGTTGAGGTCCTGAAAGCGGCGGTACACGGAAGCGAAACGGATGTAGGCGACTTCATCGAGCTTTTGCAGCTCGGCCATCACCAGTTCGCCGACCACGAGGGACTTGACCTCACGCTCGCCAGTGGCGCGCAGCTTGTGCTTGATATGGACCAGCGAGGATTCGAGGCGCTCGACGCTCACCGGACGTTTCTCCAGGGCGCGTTGCATGCCGGCGCGGAGTTTTTCTTCGTCGAACGGTTGGCGGCTGCCGTCGGTTTTGATCAGGCGCGGCAACACCAGTTCGGCCGTCTCGAACGTCGTGAAACGTTCGCCGCAGGCCAGGCATTCACGCCGGCGGCGCACCTGTTCGCCCTCGGCGACCAGACGCGAGTCGATGACCTTGGTGTCGTTGGCACCGCAGAAGGGACAGTGCATGGTGGCTGGCAACAAAAAAAGGGAGGGCCATGGTAGCGCATCCCGGTGGCAAGACAAGCCATAGGCTTTGCGGTATACAGACTGCCATGATCGATTGATCCATGGATTTCATTTTGCTGGAGCCGCCAATGTCCCTACGACCGCTCGTTTTGCTCAGTGTTTTCAGCCTGCTGGTGGCCTGTGGCAGCGATGCGCCCAAGCCTCAGCCGCCCACGCCGGGCCCGGCGCCGCAACAGGCGCAGAAAAAAGCCCGGGAAGCCGCCGACCTCGGCCCGCTGCCGGCGTATCAGCGCGAACTGAGCGGCACCCTGCAAGGCGTGCCGGCCGGCGCCGAAGTCGAGCTGGCGCTGCTGGTGATCGACGAGAAGGATCGCCCGCAACAATTGCTCGCCAGTTCCAGCCTGATCGGCAACAACCAGATTCTGCCGTTTCACCTGCGCTTCAACCCCGAATCCTTCCCGGTTGGCGCCCGGGTTGAATTGCGCGGCCGCGCCAGCCAGTCCGGCCAGTTGATCCTGCACCTGCCGTCGCAGACCATCACTCAGCCAACCACCCAGGCGCTGGGCCAGCTGCAATTTGTCAAAGCACCATGAATGCACCGCTAGACCTGCAACAGTCGCTGGGCGAATTGCTCGGCGACGCCCGACTGAAAGCCTGTGCGTTGCCGGACACCGATTTGCAGCTGTGGCTGATTGACGGCGACAACATGGCGCGCGAATTCAGTCAGGAGGAAACCCAACGCATCCTGCATGAACCGCCGTACTGGAGTTTCTGCTGGGCCAGCGGTCTGGCGGTGGCGCGCTATCTGGCGGAATTCCCCGAGTGGGTTCGAGGCAAACGGGTGCTGGATTTCGGCGCTGGTTCCGGAATCGCCGGCATCGCGGCGGTGAAGGCCGGCGCGCTGGAAGTGGTGGCCTGCGACCTCGACCCGCTGGCGATTGCCGCCTGTCGGGCGAATGCCGAACTCAATGATGTGCAGATGAGCTATTCCACGGACTTCTTCGCCGAGGCCGATCGCTTCGATCTGATCCTGGTGGCCGACGTTCTCTACGACCGGGAAAACCTGCCGCTGCTCGACGCCTTCCTGAGCCGTGGCCGCGAAGCGCTGGTGGCGGATTCGCGGGTTCGGGATTTCCGTCACCCACTGTACCGGCGCATCGAAATGCTCGAGGCCATGACCCTTCCGGATCTGGCCGAGCCCGAAGAGTTTCGCCATGTCAGCCTCTACCATGCGGCCCGCGCCTGACCGTATAGTTGCTCCATTCACGCTTTTACGAGATACCCCATGAGTCAGCAAACGCCGTACATCTTCGACGCCACGACGGCCGACTTCGACCAGTCGGTGATCGAGGCTTCCTTTCAAAAACCGGTGCTGGTGGATTTCTGGGCCGAATGGTGTGCGCCGTGCAAGGCGCTGATGCCGATGCTGCAAGGCATCGCCGAGAGCTATCAGGGTGAGTTGCTGCTGGCCAAGGTCAATTGCGATATCGAGCAGGACATCGTCGCCCGCTTCGGCATCCGCAGCCTGCCGACCGTGGTGCTGTTCAAGGACGGTCAACCGGTGGACGGCTTTGCCGGTGCGCAACCGGAATCCGCCGTGCGCGCCCTGCTCGAACCGCATGTGCAGATGCCGGCGCCGTCCGCCGCCGATCCGTTCGAACAGGCTCAGGCACTGTTCGACGAAGGCCGTTACGCCGACGCGGAAGCGACGCTGGTTACGCTGCTGGGCGAAGACAACACCAACGCCAAGGCGCTGATTCTCTACGCTCGCTGCCTGACCGAACGCGGTGAACTGGGCGAAGCGCAAACCGTGCTCGACGCGGTCAAGAGCGACGAGCACAAGGCTGCGCTGGCCGGTGCCAAGGCGCAGATCAAGTTCCTCGGCCTGGCCCGTGACCTGCCAGATGCCGCGGACCTGAAGAGCCGTCTGGCACAAAACCCGCAGGACGACGAAGCGGTGTATCAACTGGCGATCCAGCAACTGGCCCGTCAGCAATACGAAGCGGCGCTGGACGCACTGCTCAAGCTGTTCATCCGCAACCGCAGCTACGGCGAAGGTCTGCCGCACAAAACCTTGCTGCAAGTGTTCGAACTGCTGGGGAACGATCACCCGCTGGTGACCGCTTACCGGCGCAAGGTGTTTGCCGCGCTGTACTAAGCGCTTACTCGATCCAGCTGTAGAGCGGCGTATCCCCGCCGCTCGCCACCTTCACATCGGATGAATGGCGCAGGCGAACCAGCAATCGCTTGCCCGCCGCCGCGCTGCCGGTCAGTCCTTCGAGCTGATCCAGCAGATCCGGCCCGCTGAGCTGCCCGGCCTTGCGCAGCAAATCCCTGGCGACCTGCCACAACGCGTCATCCTGATTCACCGGTTTCGCCACAGGCGCCGTTGCTGCAGTCTGCGGCTGGGCGGCTTGCACCTGCACGCCAAACTGCGAACCGAGCCGCGCCCAGTCGCTTTCATCCAGTTCCAGGGTCAAATCCACCGGCGACTCGCCGACGGTTCCGCGTATCCGCAACATAAGCTTCGCTCCCGCACATTTCTGACCTGCATGCTCCCATGGGACTTGTGTAACGCCAAGTGTCAGGAGCTGGCGACGTTTACCTTATCGGCTACATTTCTTCTTTTTTCATGGGAAGGAACCCCATGTCTTCAGGAAGAAAACTGGCGTCGAAGGGAGGCCCTACCTCTACAGGTGGTGTGATTCTCGAAGGAAACGAAAACCTGCGTATAGAAGGCGAAATCATCGCCTCGATCGGACAACTTGCCAGTTGCCCTGCGTGCAGTGCTGGCCAGGGAGCGATCGTCGCCGTTGGTGAAAGAACGCTGATCCTGCCTGCCGGCCCGGCTGCACTGGAGGGTGACTACGTCGCCTGCGGCTGCCCGCCCATGGCCAACAAACTGCTCACACAGCAACACAGCGGTTTCGCCGGCATAGGCCGCCCGGCCCCCATCGATATGGGCCCACCCGTTGCCGCCCTGGCTTCGCATCGTTATCTGCAAGTCATCATCGAACGCCTGGACGACACCCGGAAACCGGGACTTGCCTACAAACTCAAGGACAAGAAAAAGGCGGCCATTCTGCAGGACAGTACCTGCACTGCCACAGGTGAAGGTTGCGAACACCAGGTCGAGAACCCTGAGGACTACGACACTCTCCTGATTGGTGAAGATGCCGAATGGACGTTCTATTCCTATGAAGAACCGTTGAAACAGGACGCGTCATGAAATCGAAAATCAAACTTGCCTTCAAGGATTTTCTGATGCAGCCCCCCAAGGGCGTGCAGTTTCAATTGCTGATCAACGAACAACTCGTTGATGGCAATATCGTCCAGAGAAAAGACACACCAACTACCTACACTCTTTTATCGGATAAAGGACAAACAACCGTCATCCGCGATGAAGAAAAAAAGGTATCGACGATAAAGAGCCGCGATAGCTATGAGATCACGTTGCAGATCATCGGAGGCAGCGGAGTAACGAAAGCGATTCACAAGGCCACTCTGAATCAGGGCAAGTTGCTGACCATCGTGGCCGTTTCACCTTGGGTGAAGGTGCCTTTGTCCAACAGCGGAGCCGTCACCGGTGATACGTTTTACGAGGTGGAATACGGGGTGAAGCGTCAGAACAAGACCAATACGGTGAGGGTTTTCATTCAGGATCTGCCGCGAAAAATCTTGCTGGAGGCACTTTCTCACCGAAACTCCACAGCATGGGCAGGCAACACAAGCAAAAAATCCTTGCCTCATAGAACCGCCGATGAATCAAGCAAGAGCGTGGAATTCCCCGCCAATACCAACAAATGCAACTTGTTCGTTTATGACGTGCTGACAGCTGTCGGAATCAACGTAGCGCTAATCGAACACGGCAAGTCGAAGTACATTTGGGGGTACTCAAAAGTCAGTCCGCCACTTGCCGGAGAGTGGGCCGACGAGAATCGATTACTTAAAAGCTGGAGCGTGCAACGCTCCGCGCTGCCCGGTGACATAGGTGCGTATGCTGTCAACTATTCGGACGCCAGCGGCCATGTCGGCTTCGTGCTTGCCCAAGGTGTCTGCATATCCGCCAGCTGGGAAAAAATCGAAGTCAACGATGTCGGCTTCCGACGGGCGTCCGGCAACGCCATTGATAGCGATCATGACTTCACCATTTTTCGACGATACAAATACAGCACACCACAATGAAACGACTGCTCTGGATACTCCTCGCCATTCCACTCCTGCTGATCATGGCGTGGCGACTTTGGTCGCCCGCCGACCTGTCGATCTGTACCACCGGCACATCCACAGCCGGACCACTGACAGCGTTCATACGGGACTACTTCGAGCGCAATGATCGTGTCGACTGGCGCGAACTGGATGATCGATTCGATGTGCTATCGACACCTGAAGGACAGAAAATCGCCAGCCAACCCCAAGCACATGTCTGTGAAGCGTTACAGCTTCTGCAAAGCCCCGCGTTCAGTCAGAGTGAAAAAATCTTCACCACAGCATTGATGTTCCAGTTGCCGATCAAACAGTACATGGGATTCATGGACAACGGCCATCTGCTCTATACCCAAGGCAGGATTGATCGCGACGTAATGATCCTGATTCTTCAACCCCGCGGCACAGCTATCAACTACTGGTGGCTGCCGGCATGGCGTGAACGCTTCCACCGTGATGCGCCGAAGTTGCTGGACACCGGATTGATCACTCAAGTGTTATCGGGTCGTTATTGGTTCGACTATCCCGGTAGCGGATTCTGAAGCACGTCACCTCTCGCTGATCTACGCACCGTCCGGACCGAGTTCCGGGCGGTGCGCAGCCATACCTTGCGCAAAGCGTGGCAGGCGGGCAAACTCTGCGCACTTTCGTTATAAGATTACATAACAAACTCTTCACTTTACTTCCCGGAGACCGCCATGCGTCGTCTGCTCCTCGCTTTGCCGTTTGCCCTGTTGCCGCTGGCCATCGCCCATGCCGCCGATGAGCATGATCACGACCATGAGCACGGCAGCCTCGGTGCTCACGAACATGGCGTCGGTCGCCTGAACGCCGCGCTGGACGGCCAGACCCTGGAGCTGGAACTGGAAAGCCCGGCGATGAACCTCGTGGGTTTCGAACACGTCGCCACCAGTGATGCCGACAAGGCCAAGGTCGCAGCCGCCCGCGCGCAACTGGAAAAACCGCAGGCGTTGTTCAGTCTGCCGGCCGCCGCCGGTTGCAAAGTCACCAGCCAGGAACTGGAAAGCCCGCTGTTCGGCGACAAGCCGGATGCCGACGACCACGACGAAGAAGAAGCCGGCAAGGATGGTCATGAGCATCATCACGACCACAGCGAAATCCACGCCCACTACCAGTTCAGCTGCGCGGCGCCGGGTGCGTTGAAAACCCTGGATCTGGCGAACCTGTTCACTACCTTCCCGGCCACCCAGAAAATTCAGGTGCAACTGATCGGCCCGAGCGGCCAGCAAGGCACGGAAGTGACGGCCAAGGCCGCCGCCCTGAAGTTCTGACACGAAACGGCGCCATGACCCAAGCACTCATCGAACTGTCCGACCTGGGCTTCAACTGGCCCGGTCACCCGCCACTGCTGGACATCCCGGCGTTTCGTCTGGAAGCCGGCGAAACCCTGTTCCTCAAGGGCCCCAGCGGCAGCGGCAAGACCACCCTGCTCGGCCTGCTGGGCGGGGTGCAGAAACCCGGCCGCGGCAGCATTCGCCTGCTCGGCCAGGAACTGACCGAACTGGGTGCCGGCGCCCGTGATCGCTTTCGGGTCGACCACACCGGCTACATTTTCCAGCAGTTCAACCTGCTGCCGTTTCTCTCGGTACGCGAGAACGTCGAGCTGCCGTGCCACTTTTCGAAGCTGCGGGCCGAGCGTGCGAAACAGCGCCACGGCAGCGTCGATCAGGCCGCCGCCACCCTGCTGGCCCACTTGGGCTTGAAGGACGAAAGCATCCTGAGTCGCCGCGCCGATTCGCTGTCGATCGGTCAGCAACAGCGGGTCGCCGCTGCCCGTGCGTTGATCGGTCAACCGGAACTGGTGATCGCCGACGAACCGACCTCGGCACTGGATTACGACGCCCGGGAAAACTTTATTCGCCTGCTGTTCGCCGAGTGCCGTGAGGCCGGCTCGAGCCTGTTGTTCGTCAGCCACGACCAGAGCCTGGCGCCGCTGTTCGACCGTCACCTGTCCCTGGCCGAACTCAATCGCGCCGCCACGTCTGCCGAGGTCTGAGATGTATCTGTTCCGTCTGGCCATGGCCAGCCTCGCCAACCGGCGTTTCACCGCCCTGCTCACCGCTTTCGCCATCGCGCTTTCCGTCTGCCTGCTGCTGGCGGTGGAGCGGGTGCGCACCGAAGCCAAGGCCAGTTTCGCCAGCACCATCAGCGGCACCGACCTGATCGTCGGCGCCCGTTCCGGTTCGGTGAACCTGTTGCTGTACTCGGTATTCCGCATCGGCAACGCCACCAACAACATTCGCTGGGATAGCTTCGAACACTTCGCCAGCAACCCGAAGGTGAAGTGGGCGATCCCGATGTCCCTCGGCGATTCCCATCGCGGTTACCGGGTGATGGGTACCACCGAAGCCTATTTCGAGCATTACCAGTACGGTCGCCAGCAGCATCTGCAACTGGCTGACGGTCGCGCCTTCGCCACCGATCCGTTCGAAGTGGTGCTCGGTGCCGAAGTGGCCGAGGCGCTGCATTACAAGCTTGGCGACAAACTGGTGCTGGCCCACGGCGTGGCGGCGATCAGTCTGGTCAAGCACGATGACAAGCCGTTCACCGTGGTCGGCATTCTCAAGCGCACCGGCACCCCGGTGGACCGCACGCTGCACATCAGCCTCGGCGGCATGGAGGCGATCCACATCGACTGGCACAACGGCGTACCGGCCCGTGGCAACGGCCGGATCAGCGCCGATCAGGCGCGCAACATGGACCTGACGCCGCAAGCGATCACCGCGTTCATGCTCGGCCTCAATAGCAAGATCTCGACCTTTGCCCTGCAACGGGAAATCAACGAATTCCGTGGCGAGCCGATGCTGGCGATCCTGCCGGGCGTGGCCTTGCAAGAGTTGTGGAGCCTGATGAGCACCGCTGAAAAAGCGTTGTTCGTGGTCTCGCTGTTCGTGGTGCTGACCGGGCTGATCGGCATGCTCACGGCGATTCTCACCAGCCTCAACGAGCGTCGCCGCGAAATGGCGATCCTGCGTTCGGTGGGCGCGCGACCGTGGCACATCGCAAGCCTGCTGGTGCTGGAGGCGTTTGCTCTGGCACTGACCGGGGTGATCGCCGGGCTGGCGTTGCTGTACCTCGGCATCGCTGCGGCACAAGGTTATGTGCAGGCCAATTACGGGCTGTATCTGCCGCTGGCCTGGCCAAGCGAGTATGAATGGACGCTGCTCGGTGGCATTCTGGCTGCCGCGCTGCTGATGGGCAGCGTGCCGGCCTGGCGCGCGTATCGCCAATCTCTGGCCGATGGCCTGTCGATCCGTTTATGAGGATGTTCACCATGCCCCGCGCTGTCCTTGCGCTGCTGTTGCTGGTCGCCCTGCCCGTGTGGGCGGCGGCGCCGAAAGACCTGACCTGGTCGGAGATGATCCCGCCGGACGCAGCACCCGAAGTGCCGAACATGACGCCGCTGCATGACCTGTCGAAGATGAGCGATGCGCTGTCCGCCGAGTCCGCGCCAGCGGCCAAGCAGGACATGCCCAACGCCCCCGTGGTGCAAAGCCTCGACGGCCAGAACATCCGCCTGCCGGGCTACATCGTACCGCTGGAAGTCAGCGAAGAAGGTCGCACCACGGACTTCCTGCTGGTGCCGTATTTCGGCGCCTGCATCCACGTGCCGCCGCCACCCTCGAACCAGATCGTGCACGTGAAAAGCGAACTCGGCGTGAAGCTCGACGAGCTGTATCAGCCTTACTGGGTCGAGGGGCCGTTGCAGGTCAAGCAGTCCACCAGCGAACTGGCCGATGCCGGGTATCAGATGGAAGCGGACAAGATTTATGTGTACGAGCTACCGGAGTAAATCTGCTGGTTCTTTATTGTTTGGTAGGGCCCTATCGCTGGCAAGCCAGCTCCCACAGGTGTTGTTGGTGATCGCAAAATTTGTGAACAACTCGATCACTGTGGGAGCTGGCTTGCCAGCGATGAGGCCATGAAAGTTCCACAAAAACCCGGGCCATCACTGTTTCATTGAGCTGAGTCAAAAGACCGTATCAGACGGATTCGTACCATAGGACATCGAACATTTTTAACGTCCTTTGGGAGCTTCCATGAACAAGTCCTTGCTCAGCGCCTCGCTGTTTGCCCTAGCGCTCGCAGCCCCGCTCGCCCACGCCCACGAAGCCGGCGACATCATCGTTCGCGCCGGTGCGATCACCGTCAACCCGAAGGCCGACAGCTCCAGCGTCAAGGTCGATCAGGGTCCGCTGAGCGGCGCCAACCTGGGCGGCAAGGCGACCATGAGCAGCGACACCCAACTGGGTCTGAACTTCGCCTACATGCTGACCAACAACATCGGTATCGAGCTGTTGGCCGCCTCGCCGTTCGAGCATGACGTGAAGATCAAGGGCACCGCCCTGCCAGCCGCCAACGGCAAACTCGGCACCCTCAAACACTTGCCGCCGACCCTGAGCGTCGTCTACTACCCGCTGGACGCGAAGTCGCCGTTCCAGCCGTACATCGGCGGCGGTATCAACTACACCTGGATCTACGACGAGCACGTCGGCAGCGAAGCCCAGTCCAACGGCTTCAGCAACTTCAAGGCGAAAAACTCCTGGGGCCTGGCCTGGCAGGTCGGCGCCGACTACATGCTGACCGACAACATCATGCTCAACGCCCAGGTGCGCTACATCGACATCGACACCCGCGCCACCGTCGAGAACAACGCCGTAGCCCCGGGCACCCGTGCACGGGTGAATGTGGACGTTGATCCCTTCATCTACATGGTTGGTCTAGGCTACAAGTTCTAAAGAACGTTCACGTGGTGGTGAATGAGGCTTGGTGGCGGGCAGGCTCAGAACTGACGGCGATGTTAAGCCATCGACCGGGGAGCAAGCTCCCTCGCTACAGGAAATGTTTTTGAAACCCGATTTCCGGCCGTGAAAAAGGCGCCTGTCAAAAGGCGCCTTTTTCACGTCTGCGGGAAGCTCAGCGGCCGAGCAAACGAGCCAGGCCGACCTTCATCGGCGTTGGCGTCGGGCACTTGAATCGCTCAAGCAACCGGCGGTTGTTCGCCCGTGAATGACGGATGTCACCGGAGCGCGCCGGGCCATAGCTGACGGGCGGCAACTCGCCGACCACCGCTTCGAGCGCGGCCAGCATCTGCTTCAGATTGGTCGCCTGATTCCAGCCGACGTTCACCGCACCGACATCCACTTGCGGCTTTTCGAGCGCCTGCACCAGGACATCGACCAGGTCTTCGACGTACATGAAATCCCGAGTCTGCTCGCCATCGCCGAACACGGTGATCGGCAGGCCTTTCTGCGCGCGCTCGCTGAAGATGCTGATCACCCCGGAGTACGGCGAGGACGGATCCTGACGCGGGCCGAAGATGTTGAAGAAGCGGAAGATCGCCGGTTCCAGACCGTGCTGGCGGCGGTAGAAATCGAAGTACTGCTCGCCGGCCAGTTTGTCCGACGCATAAGGCGTCAGCGGTGCCTTGGGCGTGTCTTCGTCAATCGATTCGCCTTCGCCATTGTTGCCGTAGACGGCTGCGCTGGAGGCGTACAAAACACGTTTGACGCCGGCCTCGCGCATGGCTTCGCAGACGTTCAGCGTGCCGATGAAATTGCTCTGGTGGGTTTTCACCGGATCGTCCACCGACGCCTGCACCGAAGCGACGGCGGCCAGATGGGCGACCGCGCTGCAACCCTGCATCGCTTGTGCGACTAGAGCTGCATCGGCCACATCGCCGACGATCAGTTCGACCCTGGGATTATCCAGCGGCAGGTTGCTGCGCTTGCCGGTCGACAGGTCATCGAGAATCCGCACCGAATGGCCCTTGGCAAGCAGCGCGTCAGTCAGGTGCGAGCCGATGAAACCGGCGCCGCCGGTGATGAGAACAGGGCCTTCAGCCATGACGATAAAACCTATCCAGTAAGCCCGGGAGCGCGGCACGCCAGGCGCGCGGCTTGATCCCGAAGGTGTGCAGAATTTTCTTGCAGGCGAGCACCGCATGTTGCGGCTCTTCGGCGGCATCCGGGCGCGCGGCGTGGGCCTGGGCGGTCGGCGCTTCGATGGCCAGCGGGTGCAGACTGCGCGCCTCGGAGAGAATCGCCTGGCCCAGCGCCAGCGGCGTGGTCGCCTCGTGGCCGGCGTAGTGGTAAGTGCCCCACAGCGGCGCGGCGCAATCGAGTTGCTTGAGCACCGAGATGATCACCCGCGCCGCATCGTCGACCGGTGTCGGATTGCCACGCCGGTCATCGGCCAGCAGCAATTCTTCCGGTTGTTCGGCACGGGCCAGGAAGCGCCCGAGGATCCCCTCCGGGCTGTCGTCGAGCAGCCAGCCGAAGCGCAGCAGCACATGTTGCGGGCAAGTGGCGCGTACGCTCTGCTCGATCCGCCACAGCGCCTGACCGCGCAGGCCCAGCGGCACCGGTTCGTCCTTTTCGCTGTAGGCAGTGGCGCGGGAACCGTCGAACACCCGATAACTGGACGGCTGCACCAGCACGATGTTGTGGTGCTGGCACAGTTCGGCCAGGCGTTCGATGGCGCGTTCCTGTCCGGCCAGACGGCTTTCGCTGACGACCTCGGCCTGGAACCAGTCGAAATAGTAGGCAAGGTTGATCAATGCATCGGGACGGGTGTCGTCGAGCAATTGGGTCAGGCTCGCGGCATCCCAGCCGTCTTCGGGCGGGCGGGGGGCGAGGAAACCGATGTCTTCCTCCGCACCGAGGCGAATCAGCGCCTGCCCAAGGGCATTTCCGCCGCCCAGTAACATAAGGCGCATTCGCATAGAGTCAGCAGGCCCAGTCTGATTGGAACGATGGCTTTGGCGACGATGCTTGTGACACCGTCGTCGATAATTGCCGGAATCGTTGCATTTTGCGGGTTTAGTGCGCAACCGTCACCCGTAAAGTGTAGATCCCGAGCGGTACTTGCAACTTCGTCCGCCCGCCCGCATAACTGAAGCCATGAATCTGCCCCTCCCCAAGGACGCGGCCCTGGCAGGCTTCCACCCCGCCGTCAGCGCCTGGTTCAGCAGCACCTTCCCGACGGTGACGGCCGCCCAGGCCCGTGCATGGCCATTGATCCGCCAGCGCCGCTCGACGCTGATCGCCGCGCCCACCGGTTCCGGCAAGACCCTCACCGCGTTCCTCGCGGTGCTCGACGATCTGGTCCACCGTGGCCTGGAAACCCCGGACGGTCTGCCGGACGAAACCCTGGTGGTCTACATTTCGCCGCTCAAGGCGCTGTCCAACGACATCCGCATCAATCTGCAGAACCCTCTGGCCGGGATTACTGAGCAGCTACGCCAAATGGACCTGCCGGCGCTGGAAATCACCACCGCCGTGCGCACCGGCGACACCCCGCAGAAAGACCGCGCCGCCATGCGCAAGAGCGCGCCGCACATATTGGTGACCACCCCAGAATCGCTCTACGTGCTGCTCGGCTCCGAGTCCGGCCGCAAAATGCTCGGTACCACGCGCACGGTGATCGTCGATGAAATCCACGCCATCGCCGCCGGCAAACGCGGCAGTCACCTGGCCCTGAGCCTCGAACGCTTGCAGGCGCTGTGTCCTGAACCTCTGACCCGCATCGGCCTGTCCGCCACGCAAAAACCGATCGATGCGGTGGCGCGGTTTCTGGTCGGCCATGGGCGCCCCTGCGAAATCATCGACATCGGCCACGCGCGCCCACGGGATCTGGGCATCGAAGTACCGCCGGTGCCGTTGTCGGCGGTGATGACCAATGACGTCTGGGAACTGGTCTACGACCGCCTCGCCACACTGGCCCGTGAACACCGCACCACGCTGATTTTCGTCAACACCCGACGTCTGGCCGAGCGCCTGAGTCGACACCTCAGCGAACGCCTCGGAAAAGACGCCGTGGCCGCGCACCACGGCAGTCTGGCCAAGGAGTTTCGCCTCGACGCCGAGCAGCGGCTCAAGCGCGGCGAGTTGCAAGTGCTGATCGCCACCGCGTCGCTGGAACTGGGGATCGACATCGGCGAAGTCGACCTCGTCTGCCAGATCGCTTCACCGCGCTCGATTGCCGGTTTTCTGCAAAGAGTTGGCCGCTCCGGGCACCAGGTCGGCGGCACACCCAAGGGCCGCCTGTTCGCCACCACCCGCGACGATTTGATCGAATGCGCCGCCCTGCTCGACTGCGTGCGCCGGGGTGAACTCGATACGCTGCACATCCCTGAAGCGCCGCTGGACGTGCTGGCGCAGCAGATCATCGCCGAGGTCAGTTGCCAGGAATGGGCCGAGGACGATTTGCTCGCGCTGCTGCGCCGGGCCGAGCCCTACGCCCGCCTCGACGAAAAACACTTTCAGGCACTGCTGGGCATGCTCGCCGAGGGCTACAACGGCCGTCAGGGCATCCGCAGCGCTTATCTGCACCGCGACGCCGTCAGCCGAACCCTGCGCGGACGACGCGGTGCAAGGCTGACGGCTGTCACCAGCGGCGGCACCATCCCCGACAACGCCGACTACAGCGTCTTGCTCGAACCCCAGAGTCTGAACATCGGCAGCGTCAACGAAGACTTCGCCGTGGAAAGCATCGCCGGCGATGTGTTCCAGCTCGGCAACGCTTCTTATCGGATCCTGCGGGTGGAGGCCGGCAAGGTGCGGGTCGAGGACGCTCAAGGCCAGCCACCGACCATTCCGTTCTGGCTCGGCGAGGCGCCGGGACGCAGCGATGAATTGTCGGCGGCCGTAGCGCGCCTGCACGCGCAGCTCGATCAATTGCTCAGCGCCAGCCCCGGCAACCTGCAACCGGCCCTCGACTGGCTGACCGACACCCTCGGCCTGAACCTGGCCAGCGCCGAACAACTGGTGGATTACCTGGCCCGCGCCCGCCTCGCCCTCGGCGCCCTGCCGTCGAGGGACACGCTACTGATGGAGCGCTTTTTCGACGAGTCCGGCGGCACCCAGTTGATCATCCATTCGCCGTTCGGCAGTCGGATCAACCGCGCCTGGGGCCTGGCCCTGCGCAAGCGCTTCTGCCGCACCTTCAACTTCGAATTGCAGGCCGCCGCCAGCGAAGACGCGATCGTGCTGTCGCTGTCCACCAGCCACAGTTTCGAACTCGATGAAGTCTGGCGTTACCTGCACAGCAACAGCGCCGAGCACATCCTGATTCAAGCGGTGCTGGATGCGCCGCTGTTCGGTGTGCGCTGGCGCTGGAATGCCGGGGTGGCGCTGGCCCTGCCGCGCTTTACCGGCGGGCGCAAGGTCGCGCCGCAATTGCAGCGGATGAAAAGCGAAGACCTGATCGCCAGCGTGTTTCCCGATCAGATCGCCTGCCTGGAAAACCTCGCCGGTGAACGGGAAATTCCCGAGCATCCGCTGGTGGAGCAGACCCTCGACGATTGCCTGCACGAAGCGATGGACAGCGAAGGCTGGCTCGAACTCCTGCGGCGCATGGAGCGCGGCGAAGTGCGCCTGATCGCCCGTGACCTGCCGGCGCCCTCGCCGTTGGCGGCGGAAATCCTCAGCGCCCGCCCCTACACCTTTCTCGACGATGCGCCGCTGGAAGAGCGTCGCACCCAGGCTGTGCTCAACCGCCGCTGGAGTGATCCGCAATCCGCCGATGACCTCGGCGCGCTGGACGCCGACGCGATCAACGCCGTGCGCGAAGAAGCCTGGCCTACGCCGAATAGCACCGACGAAATGCACGAAGCGCTGATGAGCCTGGCGTGCATCAGCGACCGCGAAGTCGAGGCCAATCCGCAATGGCGCGAGTGGCAGAATGCTTTGGCCGAAACCGGGCGAGCCTGCCGATTGCAGATCGATCCCGAGCACTCACTGTGGCTGGCGCGGGAACGCCTGACCTGTCTGCAAGCGCTTTATCCACAGGCGCAGTCGGCACTGCCCGCGCTGCCCGGTTTCGACGAACCATGGACGGCCGATGACGCGCTGATCGAAGTGATCCGTGCGCGGCTCGGCGCATTCGGACCGCTACCGCTGGCGGCGATTGCCGAACCGCTGGCCTTGATGCCGGCTGCTGTTCATCAAGCCCTCGCTCATCTGGAGCGTGAAGGTTATGTGCTGCGCGGCCAGTTCACGCCGGGATCGACCGTTGAAGAGTGGTGCGAACGACACCTGCTGGCGCGCATTCACCGCTACACGGTCAAGCGTCTGCGCCGGGAAATCGAGCCGGTGGCGTTGCAGGATTTCATGCGGTTTCTGTTCGACTGGCAGCATTTGGCTCCGTCCACCCGTGGTCAGGGCAACGCCGTATTGCCGGCGATTGTCGCTCAGTTCGAGGGCTACCCGGCCGCTGCTTCAGCCTGGGACAGCGACCTCCTTCCCCTGCGGCTCAAGGACTATTCACCGAGCTGGCTGGACGATCTGTGCCGCAGCGGCAAACTGGTGTGGACGCGCCTCAGCGCCCGGCAAAACATCAGCGGCACGGCGTTGCGCAGTACACCGATCGTGTTGCTGCCACGCAGTCAGGTCGGCTTGTGGAGTGCACTGGCCGAGCAGACGCCGGTCAGTGAACTCTCGCCCAAGACCCGCAAAGTTTTCGACGCACTGAGTCAGCACGGCGCGCTGTTTTTCGATGAACTGATTCATGAAGCGCACCTGCTGCGCACCGAGTTGGAAATCGCCTTGCAGGAACTGGTCGGTGCCGGTCTGGTGAATGCCGACAGCTTTGCCGGATTGCGCGCACTGATCACCCCGGCGAGCAAGCGCCAGCAGCGCAGCAGTCGACGCGGGCGCGGGGCGTTTGTCGGAGGCATGGACGATGCCGGACGCTGGGCGTTATTGCGTCGCGGGCCGGTTGTGGAAAACCGACAAACGGCGTCGCCCGAAACCCTCGAACACATCGCCATGACCCTGTTACGCCGCTATGGCGTGGTGTTCTGGCGCCTGCTGGAACGCGAAGCAGATTGGTTGCCGAGCTGGCGCGAACTGCTGCGTACTTTCCATCGGCTGGAAGCGCGGGGCGAGATTCGTGGCGGGCGGTTTGTCAGCGGTCTGGCCGGCGAGCAATTCGCCCTGTCCGAGGCGATTCCGCTGCTGCGCGAAGTCCGCCGTCGCCCCCATGACGGCAGCCTGATCGCGGTGTGCGGTGTCGACCCGCTGAACCTCGCCGGGACCTTGCTGCCGGGGGCGAAAGTGCCGGCGCTGGCGAGCAATCGGCTGGTGTATCGCGATGGGTTGCCGGTCGCTGCCGAGGTCGCGGGCAAGCCGCAATTCTGGGCGGAACTGGATCAGGTTTCCATGGAGCAGGTGCGCAGCAAACTGATCCGGCATTGATGTAAACCGGTCTGGCCTCTTCGTCGGATCGCCGCCCGGACCAAGCCCGCTCCCACAGTAATTGGGCGGTGCCTGCTATTTCGGCATCAAAAAGAACCCTATGGGAGCGGGCCTGCCCGCGAAGAGGCCGGCACATGCACCACAAGAACTCCTATTGAGTCGGCGATTGCGCTGGTAACACCACCGACGAATGCGCCGGCGCCACCTCTTCTTCCTGGCGCTTGGGCAGCAAAACCTGCTGTGGATAAGTCTGGGCGAAATGCACCCACGGGCTGTTATCCACAAGCTTTTTCAGACGCTGGTTGAACGCGCGGCTCACCGCATACTGCCCGCCCGACACCGTGCGGAATTGCGCCGTCAGCACCACGCCGTTCAGGTCCATTTTATCGACGCCAAACACATCCAGCGGCCCTTGCAGGTTGTACTTGAGAAACGGATCTTCGCGGATCGAATCCCCCGCCTCGCGGATCAGCTCGATAGCCTTGTCGACATCGGTGTCGTAGGTGAACTGCACCGAGAAAAACGCGAACGCAAACTGTCGCGATTGGTTGGTCACAGCCTTGATCTGACCGAACGGCACCGAGTGCACGAAGCCCTTGCCGTCGCGCAGGCGCAGGGTGCGAATGGTCAGGCCTTCGACCGTGCCGGCGTGCCCGGAATCGAGCACCACCCAGTCGCCGATCGACAGGGTGTCTTCAATGATGATGAACAGCCCGGTGATGACGTCCTGCACCAGTTGCTGCGAGCCGAAACCGATGGCCAGGCCGACCACCCCGGCACCGGCCAGCAGTGGCGCGACGTTGATCCCGAGATTGGCCATGGTGGTGATCGCGCAGATCACCACCAGGATGATTTTGATCGCGTTGCGCAGCAGCGGCAGGATGGTTTTCACCCGGGTGCTTGGCTGGCGCGCTGAGCGTTTGCTGACCGGTGGTTTCAGTGCTTCCTGGATCGCCGTGTCGAGCACCACCCACAGCAGCCACGTCACGAGAAGGATCAGGCCGATGCTGCTCAGGGCATTGCTGATCGCCCGGCCGACCGTGCTGCTCTGGGCAAAGTCGAGCAGCGACACGCCCCAGATCCGCCCGAGAATATCGATGAATGCAATCGCAACGACGATCCGCAGCAAGGCGTGCAACAGGCTGAGGAAACGTTCCTTGTAGGCACTGCTGCGCTGGATCGCCTCGGCCCTGCGCGACTTGAACAGGTGTTGCAGCACAGTGCTGAGAAACACCGTGCCGATCAGCAGCACCGTGGTGAGCAACGCGCAGCGCAGGGCTTTCTGGTTGTCCTCGCCGATGCCGATCAGGTTGACCGCCGAGACCAGCACCATCAGCACGATCGGCCAATACCAAAGCCCGGAAAAAATCCGCAGCGATTCCTGCAGCGACGGTTGTTTAAGGCGCTGGGCCAGCGGGCGATTACGGATCAGGTGCGCCACCGGCCGACGCAGGCGAATCACCAGCAGACCGAAGATGATCGACGCCAGCAAGCCAGTGAATACGGCGATGCTACTGGTAATGTTGCCGCCCAGTTGCCGGGCGATCTGCGGGCTGGTCAGGGCGTCACTCAACGCGGCAAGAAAGCCGATCAGGAACAGCGGTTTCGGGCAGTAGTCACGGATGATCTGCACGGCGCGGCGCTTGTGGCCGACGTTGAACATCACCACCACACACAACAGCATCGACGTGGAAAATATCCCGCTGCTGGTGGCGTAGGCAAAACACAGCGCCAGCGCCCGACCCACCGAGGCCGACAGAAAATGGCTGACGTACAGGGTCAGCGGCAGGCAGATGAGTGCGGGCAGCGTGTAGGGCAACAGGTAACCGAGCAAATCCTGGCTGCGCTGACGGGTGCGCAACCACCGACCTTCCCGCAGTCGTTTGCCCAGTACGCTGCCGAGCACCGTCAACACGGCAAACGTGCCCAGCCACACGCCGGACAGCATCAGGAAATCCCCCGCCACGCTCCAGCCGGACCGGTTCGAAGGTTGATTGACCAGCCTGTCGACCTCATCCGCCGCCCGGTCGGCGCGCAGGCGCCAGGCGTCGACCAGATGCTCGTTGAGATCGAGTTTGTCCTGCACGTCGTCGATGCCGGAACTGATGGCGCCGAGCAGCCCGCCCTGCACAATCGGTTCCGGTTTGGCCGGCTCTTCACTGGCCGCCGGAACACCCGGCAGGCTGGCGGCTTGCACTGCATTGCCGCCGAACAACAGCAATGCCCCCAATAGAATCGCGATCCTGAACCTGGTCAAAACGCAGAGCTCCCTTGGTTGAACCTGTAAGGAACTGATCGGTTTTGGCTTGGCAAGTTCGGTTTTGATCGTTCCCACGCCCACTCCCCCTCACTGATCGTTCCCACGCTCTGCGTGGGAACGATCACCTCAAGGGGCTGATATTTGCGTCGCACGCAAATATCAAATGCCCATCCCTGTATTTTTCCACTCCCACCAAACCCCGACACTGCGCTCCATTCAATCCCCCACCGGAGTGCCGTGATGCCCATTGCCTTGCTCGCGCTGACCCTCAGCGCTTTCGCCATCGGGACGACCGAGTTCGTCATCGTTGGCCTGCTTCCCACCATCGGCGCCGATCTCGGCGTCAGCCTGCCGTCCGCCGGTCTGCTGGTCAGTCTCTACGCGCTGGGCGTAGCCATCGGTGCGCCGGTGCTGACCGCCCTCACCGGCAAAGTCCCGCGCAAACTGTTGCTGCTGTCGCTGATGGTGCTGTTCACCCTCGGCAATCTGCTGGCCTGGCTGGCGCCGGGTTATGAATCGCTGGTAGTGGCGCGGATCGTCACGGGGCTGGCCCATGGCGTGTTCTTCTCCATCGGCTCGACCATCGCCACCAGCCTGGTGCCCAAGGAAAAAGCCGCCAGTGCGATTGCGATCATGTTCACCGGTCTGACCGTGGCGCTGGTCACCGGCGTACCGCTGGGCACGTTCATCGGTCAGCATTTCGGCTGGCGTGAAACCTTCCTTGCCGTTTCAGCACTGGGCGTGATCGCGTTTATCGGCAGCCTGCTGTATGTGCCGAACAACATTGCCCACAGCAAACCGGCATCGCTGTTGCAGCAATTGCAGGTGCTCAAGCAACCGCGTCTGTTGCTGGTCTATGCCATGACGACCATCGGTTACGGCGGCTCGTTCATCGCCTTCACGTTTCTGGCACCGATCCTTCAGGACATCTCCGGCTTCAGCGCCGGCACCGTCAGCCTGGTGTTGCTTGTGTACGGCGTGTCAGTGGCAGTCGGCAACCTCTGGGGCGGCAAACTGGCGGACAAGCGCGGGCCGATCAGTGCGCTGAAAATCATCTTCGCCCTGCTCGCCGCCGTGCTGTTCGTGCTCACCTTCACCGCTGGCAACCCATGGCTGGCGCTGGCCACCGTGCTGGTCTGGGGCGCAGTCGCCTTCGGCAACGTGCCGGGTTTACAGGTGTATGTAGTGCGTCAGGCTGAACATCACACACCGCACGCCGTGGACGTGGCATCGGGGTTGAACATTGCCGCGTTCAACCTCGGTATTGCCGGTGGCGCGTGGGGTGGCGGTTTGATCGTCGCGCACATCGGCCTGATCCATACCGCCTGGATCGGTGGCCTGGTGGTGCTGGTGGCGTTGGCCCTGACCGCATGGAGCGGTCGCCTCGATCGCCTGGGCCCGGTGTACGCCGAACCCGCCGAAGGCTCGGCCCGGATCGTCACCGGGCACTGATCAAGCCAGCCCGACCGTCCGTAATCCCGTCGAAACTTTCCCCGACCGCCCGCAGTCATCCACAGACAGAGGCCGTATGGGGACTTTCGACGGGAGGGCGGCATGGCAACGATTCACATCGGTATTTCAGGCTGGCGTTACGCCCCGTGGCGCGGGGACTTTTACCCCAAGGGGCTGGCGCAGAAACGCGAATTGCAGTTCGCCTCACGGGCGGTCAACAGCATCGAAATCAACGGATCGTTCTACGCCCTGCAACGGCCCGAACGCTACGCCCAGTGGTACGCCGAAACGCCGGATGACTTCGTGTTCAGCATCAAGGCGCCCCGCTTCATCACCCACATCCGCCGCCTGCGCGATATCGAGAAACCCCTGGCCAATTTCTTTGCCTCCGGGGTGCTGGAATTGAAGGAAAAATTCGGCCCGATCCTCTGGCAGTTCCCGCCCAACTTCACATTCGACCCCGAACGTTTCGAAGCCTTTCTCGACCAGTTGCCCCACGACACCCAGGCCGCCGCTGACCTCGCCCGCCGACACGACTCACACCTGCACGGCCACGCGAGCCTGAAGGCCTACGGCAAAAAACCGCTGCGCCATGCCGTGGAAATCCGCAACGACAGTTTCATCGACCCCGACTTCGTGCGCCTGCTCAAGCGCTACAACACTGCGCTGGTGATCGCCGACACCGCCGGGAAATGGCCGTACCGCGAAGACCTGACCAGCGATTTCGTCTACCTGCGCCTGCATGGTGCCGAAGAACTCTACGCCAGCGGCTACACCGCAGCTGCGCTGCGACGCTGGGCCGACCGGATCGACGCCTGGCACCATGGCCGGCAACCGCGCGATGCCCATTTGATCGCGCCGCGCCTGAAACCTCGGGCCCGTAAATCCCGCGAGGTTTTCTGCTACTTCGACAACGACATCAAGGTTCGCGCGCCTTTCGATGCCCGCAGCCTTTTGCAGCGCTTCGATCTGGATAAAAACCTTGAAACCGTGCCCGGTGAGCCAGCCGCCGAAGGGGTACTCGCATGAGCATTCCCGAACCGCTCGGATTCACCGACGAGCAGTCCACGGTCATCACCACGGTGCGCCGTTTCACCGTGCTGACGGTCAACACCCACAAGGGTTTCACCGCACTGAACCGGCGTTTCATCCTGCCGGAACTGCGCGAAGCGGTGCGCAGCGTGTCCGCCGATGTGGTGTTCCTGCAGGAAGTCCACGGCACCCACGAGCACCATCCCAAACGCTACGAAAACTGGCCGACGATGCCGCAGTACGAGTTTCTCGCCGACAGCCTCTGGCCGCAGTTCGCCTACGGGCGCAACGCGGTGTATCCGGACGGCGATCACGGCAATGCGGTGTTGTCGAAATTCCAGATCGTGCGCCATGACAACCTCGACGTTTCGATCAGCGGCCATGAAAACCGCGGCCTGTTGCATTGCGTGCTGCGCCTGCCGGGAGACGACCGTGAAGTGCATGCGATCTGCGTCCATCTGGGCCTGCGCGAAAGTCATCGCAACGACCAGTTGCGCCTGCTGCGGGAGCGCCTCGCCGAACTGCCCGAGGATGCGCCGGTGATCGTCGCCGGCGATTTCAACGACTGGCGCCAGCGCGCCGATGCCTTGCTTGAACCCTGTGGCCTGCGTGAAGTGTTTGCGGCGCATCACGGCAAACCGGCGCGCAGCTTTCCGGCGCGCATGCCGCTGCTGCGCCTGGACCGGATTTATGTACGCAACCTCAAGGCCAGTCAGCCAAAAGTACTGGCGAACCGTCCCTGGTCACACCTTTCCGACCACGCACCGCTATCGGTGGAGATTGAACTATGAGCAGTGCACCGTTGGAGAAATCCGCCGTGGAGCCCGTCAGCATCACCCCGCCCGTGCGCGAGCCCGGCACCGTCGATGTCGAGTATCGCTGGCAGGGCAACAACCGGATCGAGCTGCTGGAAAACGGCGAGGAATATTTTCCCCGGGTGTTCGAAGCGATGCGCGCGGCGAAAAGCGAAATCCTGCTGGAGACCTTCATCGTCTTCGAAGACAAGGTCGGCAAGGAATTGCAGGAGATTCTGATCGATGCTGCTCGGCGTGGCGTGCGCACCACCGTCAGCCTCGACGGCTTCGGTTGCGGCGAATTGAGCACCGGCTATCTCGCCGCGCTGAGTGAAGCCGGCGTGCATCTGCAAATCTTCGATCCGGCCCCCAAACGCCTGGGCATTCGCACCAACTGGTTCCGTCGTTTGCATCGCAAGATCGTGGTGGTCGACGGGTTGATCGCGTTCATCGGCGGGATCAATTTCTCCGGCGATCACCTGGCCGATTTCGGCCCCGAAGCGAAGCAGGATTACTCGGTGGAGATTCAGGGCCCGGCGGTGACCGACATCCATCATTTCGCTTTGCTGCAAAGCGGCCGACCGGGACGGGCGAGATTCTGGTGGCAGCGTCGCCGGCAACGGCGTGCCGAGATGGCGTTCGACGATCACGACGGTCAGGTGCGCCTGGTGTTCCGCGACAACGACCGGCACCACACCGATATCGAAGACGTTTATTTGCAGGTACTGCGCCGCGCCCAACGGCGGGTGGTGATCGCCAACGCCTACTTCTTTCCCGGCTATCGCCTGCTGCGCGAGATTCGCAACGCCGCCCGACGCGGGGTCGAGGTGCGGCTGATTCTGCAGGGGCAGCCGGACATGCTGGTGGCCAAACTCGCCGCGCGCATGACCTACGACTACCTGCTCAAGGCCGGGGTGCAGATTCACGAATATTGCGAGCGGCCGCTGCACGGCAAGGTGGCGCTGGTGGACGAGGAATGGAGCACCGTCGGCTCGAGCAATCTCGATCCGCTGAGCCTGTCGCTGAACCTGGAAGCCAACGTGTTGATTCGCGACCGCGCCTTCAATCGCCACCTGTTCGAACGTCTCGAAGACCTCAGCCACAACCACTGCAAAGCGATGGACGCCGCGAAGTCGCCACGCGGGCGAATCTGGCACATGACCGTGGGCTTTCTGGTGTTTCACTTCCTGCGGCATTTTCCGGCCATGGCCGGCTGGCTGCCGGCGCACAAACCACGACTCAAACCCTTTTCCCATGCCGCCGGGAGCGATCATTCATGAGCCAATCCGAAGCCCACGCGGCGGTGCATCCGACACCGGCGGGCAAGTCCCGCTGGAGTCGCTGGAAACGTCCGCTGACCTTGTTGTTCTTTCTGGCGCTGATCGTTTTGCTGACGATGTTCGCCAGTCGCATCGAATGGGCCGAAGTGCTGCAAACCCTCGCCGACTTCAAGGTGCGCACCCTGATCATTGCCTCCAGCCTGACTTTGCTGAGCTTTCTGGTGTACGCCAGTTTCGACCTGATCGGCCGCACCTACATTCGTCAGGACCTGACGTGGAAACAGATCCTGCCGGTGGGCGTCATCAGCTATGCGTTCAACCTCAACCTCAGCGCGTGGGTCGGCGGGATCGCCATGCGTTATCGGTTGTATTCGCGGCTCGGGGTGAGCAAAAGCAACATCGCCAAGATCCTCGGCCTGAGCCTGGCGACCAACTGGTTCGGCTACATGACCATCGCCGGCGTGGTGTTCGCCAGCGGGCTGGTGCGGATGCCACCGGGCTGGAAAATCAGCAGCGGTGCGTTGCAGGGCATTGGCGTGTTGCTGCTGTTGGTCAGTGTCGGCTATCTGGTGGCCTGCCAGTTTTCCCGGCGGCGCGAGTGGTCGATTCGCGGGGTAGAAATCAACCTGCCGTCGCTGCGCATGGCGGTCCTGCAATTGCTGCTCGGGGCATTGAACTGGTCGCTGATGGCAGCGGTGATTTTCACCTTGCTGCCGAGCAAGCTCGACTATCCGCTGGTGCTCGGGGTGCTGTTGATCAGCGCGATTGCCGGGGTCATCACCCACATTCCCGCTGGGCTCGGCGTGCTGGAAGCGGTGTTCGTGGCGCTGCTGCAACACGAGGCTTCGCGCGGCAGCCTGGTGGCGGGGCTGCTGGCGTACCGGGCGATTTATTTCCTGCTGCCGCTGCTGATCACCGTGCTGATGTACCTGGTGGTGGAAGCCAAGGCCAAGGCATTGCGGATCGAGAAGAAACCTAAATCTGATCAGCGGGACTGAATGATGCTCAACCGCTCGCCCACCACCATCTCGGTGATCCAGTCGACCAGGATTGAGGTGTAGGCCTGCTGCGAGGTCGGGTCGCTCAGGGCATGGTCGGCGCCGTCGATGATGCGGTGAGTCAGCGAGTGAGTCTGCTGGCATGCGGCGCGGTAACTCATGATCGTCGCGTGGGGCACGTAGTCATCGGTTTCCGACTGCACCAGCAGCACGTCGCCAGTGAATTGCGAGCAGGCGTGCAAGGCGCGGTTGCTGTCGGCGCGCACCAGCGTACCGCGATAATCGCGCAGGTCGGCCTTGTCCAGATCGCGCTTGGGCGTGTGCCATTGCTCGTCGCGGTACAGCGCCGGCACCCGCAGCGCCAGCCAGCGCACCGGGCGCAGCGAGGTCAGAATCGAAGCGAGGTAACCGCCATAGCTGGTGCCCACTACCGCAATGGCCGAGGTGTCCAGCGCCGGATGGGCGAGCAGCCGGTCGTAGGCCGCCAGCAAATCACGCAGATTGTCTTCACGGGTCACCCGGCTCAGCGGAATGCCGGTACCGCCGGTATGCCCGCGCAGGTCGAAGGTCAGGCACACGCAACCCAGGCCGGCGATGCCTTTGGCCCGTTCCAGATCCCGCTCCTGACTGCCGCCCCAGCCGTGCACGAACAACACGCCGGGGACTTTCGATTTGGGACTGAGGAACGTCCCGCTCATCTTTTCATCATCAATGTCGATTTGAATGCTTTCGCTTCTAGCCGTCATAGGATTTGACCGTTACGTATTTGAGGAGAAAGTCGCTGTTCTCGGCCGGCCCGCGATACACCTCGATGGCATCCGCCGGCAGGGCCTGATCGGTATAGGTTTCCACCGACGACACGCGGATCGCGCGCATCGAAGGATCGTTGACGAAACTTTGCAGCGCCGCCACTTCCGCGCTGCTGGCGCCGCCCATGCGCCAGGACTGCTCGAGCACGCCACTGCGCGGCCGGCCTTCGCTGTCCAGGCCCTGGGCGATGTCGTAATTGCGCCGCGAGGCGTAGAAACGCGGATAGGCTTCGTCCGCCGCCCGGTCGAACACCTGCGCCTGCTGGATCGCCAGACGCACGTCGTCGGGCAGATCCAGCGCCAGCAGATCCTCGTAACCGCCCTGCACCACCAGCAGGTTCGAGCCGCCGTACACCTCTTCGCCGTGGGCGTCCTTGGTCAAGTATTGATCACCGCAGTAACTCAGCACCGTGCCGCCGATGAACGACTGGCCGACGCTGTGGGTAACTACCTGACTCAAGTCCTGCTCCAGCACCACGCCATCGCTGAACAATTCTTTAGCCTCGGGTCGGGCGAGGATTTCGTCGAACGCATCCAGGCTCTTGATCACTTCCTGACCCCGCCCGGCACAAGCGTGAATCGGCTTGATCCGGATCGGCCCGCTGTACAACAGATGTTCGGCGGCAGGTCGCGCATCCTCCAATGCAAAGACGCTGAGTCCGTCCAGCACCACGGTGCGCACCCGCTCGGAAAACAAGGGCGACCAGCCTTGCGGCGCATGAGCCTGATGGCTGCGCAAGCCGTGGCTGATGGCTTTGGTGCAGATGAAATCGTGCTCGACGAAACCGCCCCACAGATCATCCGGGCCGCTCACACCCAGTTCACGGGCCGCCGCACCGACGAGGGTCTGGGTCGGCAGCAGATAAATATCCCGGCCGCGATGCTTTTCGGCGTCGTAACTGCCGCCGAACTTGAGGCCGAGGATCTGCGCCAGCCATCGCGCGAGGGCCTTGTTGGTCTGCACTTCATGCTGTGGTGCGCCGGGCCGAACCGAATGGGCGACGACCACTTTCCTGCGGGATGTCGGGGTCATTGTTCCCCCTTCCAATGGCTGCGTGAATGTAGGTCAGAGGGTGCAGAGATCAGGCCAACCGGCGCTGGCGTGAAACACGCTGAAAATCAGCCAGTTGAAAAAAACGTGCTGGCACCGCGCCTGTTTCAATCTGCACGACCGCGCTGCAGGGTCCGGCATTTTGCACGAAGAGTGCGTTTTACTTCGCCACGGCAGGCGGCGGACTGACGCCGAATCGCGCGCGATATTCACTCGGCGCCAGCCCGGTGATTTTCTTGAATATCGCGCGAAAGGCGCCCGGATCCTGATAGCCCACCGTCCACGCAATGTGGTCGATGGTGCCGTTGGTGAACTCGAGCATTTCCCGAGCCTTGCCGACGCGCAGGTGCTGGCAGTATTCAGTGGGTTTCAGGCCGGTCGCCGCGCGGAACCGACGCAGGAATGTGCGCTCCTCCAGGCCCGCACGTTCGGCCATTGCCGTCAGCGAGACGTCAGTCGCCCCGGTGCCCTGCAACCAATGCTGAACCTGAAGAATCGCACCGTCTCCGTGGTTGAGGATCGGCGCAAAATTACTCCCGCACGCACTGGCGCTGTCGCTGTGCTCCACCACCAGAAACCGCGCGGTGCTGCTGGCGATGCTCGGCCCGAGCAAGCGGTCCACCAGTCGCAAACCAAGCTCTGACCAGGCCATCAGCCCCGCCGTCGTTATCAGGTCACCGTCGTCGACAATCGGCGTGTCTGCCTTGAGCCTGATCTTCGGGTAACACTCGGCGAAGGCCTTGGCCGAAGTCCAGTGCGTGGTAGCGCTGCGACCGTCGAGCAACCCGCTCTCCGCCAGCAGCCACGAGCCGACACACACACCGCCAAGCGTCGCGCCACGCGCATGTTGTTCACGCAGCCAGGGCAGCAGCCCGGCCGGCATCTGTGCCGCGGAAAAACCGGCAATGGACGGCGGGATCAACACCGCCAGCAAACCGTTGTCGGCTCCGGGATGACTGTCGTAAACCCGCACGGGCGGGTGGTCGTCATCGACCTGCCAGTGGCTGATCCGCAGCAGCGGCAGCTGTGTGGCCTGGTGTTCGGCGGCGATCCGGTTGGCGACCCCGAACAGGTCGGTCAGGCCATGCACCGCCGCCATTTGCGCGCCGGGATACATCAGCACGCCCAGTTCCGCGACGGTCCTTTCTGCACCCATTGTCAGTTTTCCCCTGTGTATTGTCGGTGCGGCCAATCCTCGAAGACGTGGCCAGCGCCAATACTGAACCCACACCCACCCACACTTCGAGGACACACCCATGGCCAAGCAAGCGCTCATCGTAGTCGATATCCAGAACGACTACTTCCCCCAAGGCAAGTGGCCGCTGGCCGGTGCCGACGCCGCCGCCGACAACGCCGCCCGGTTGATCGCGGCCTTCCGCGAGGCCGGCAATTCTGTGGTGCATATCCGCCACGAATTCACCTCGCCCGAGGCGCCGTTTTTCACTCCGGGCTCCGAGGGCGCCAAGCTGCATCCGAAAGTGCTCAACCGCGCCGACGAGCCGGTGGTGCTCAAGCACTTCGTCAACTCGTTCCGCGAAACCGAGCTGCAATCGATCCTCGACGAGCAAGGTATCAAGGAGCTGGTGGTGGTCGGCAGCATGAGCCACATGTGCGTCGACGGCATTACCCGTGCGGCGGCCGATCTGGGTTATACCGTCACGGTCATCCACGATGCCTGCGCCACCCGCGACCTGGAATTCAACGGTCTGACCGTGCCCGCCGCCCACGTGCATGCGGCGTTCATGTCGGCGCTGGGGTTTGCCTATGCCAGCGTGGTATCCACCGACGAGTCCCTCGCTGCCAGCCGCTAAGCCCTGCTCCGACACACCCGGAAAAATCTGCGCCCGCCACGTTGCGGGCGTTTTTTCGCGTGTCATGAAAATCTCACGCGTGAGCCATTGATGGCACTTTGATTTGGTTGTAGTGTGGCTCACGCGTGAGATGTTCATAACGGAGTCATCGCCATGAAAAGCCGCTCCCCTGTCACCAAGTCAGAGAGCCCAAAGGGAGTGCGCTCGACACCGTCCGCGAAAAAGCCGTCGAGCTTCTACATGAAGCAGATGCGCGCGGGCCTGGCTGCCGCCGGTTATGTGAAACACGAAACTTGGGTGCTTCCGGAAAACCGAAGCTTGCTCAAGCAAATGGAGCAACAGCTACGCCAACCGATTCTGGCTGGCTCTTTCATGTCGGAGAATTACATGAGCGCAGGCAACAACTGGAACATCGATAGCCTCTACAACGCTTTCAAGGCGCTGGACGAGGTGGCTTCGCAAGAGATCACGCTGTCTCTGATCCAGAGCTCCGAACCCAGCCTCAAGCTGGAAATGAACGAATTCGGCGGTCTGCCGATTCACATCGCCCTCGCCGGTCAGCAGATCATCGTCGACACCGTGCTGGTGGACATCGATTCGATCACCGATGTGCGCGCCTTCAACGACGCGGTACTGCGCAGCCGGGAAATGTTCCCGCTGTCGTCGATCGGCATCGAGACCATGCCCAACGGCCAGACCGTCTACAACATGTTCGGTGCACTGAGTGCCGACTCGAGCCTGACCAACGTGGTCACCGAGGTGAAAACCCTGGTCGACAACGTACAGCGCGCCAGCGAAGCCTTCGAACACTTCTTCAAGTAATCAACAGGGAATATCCAATGACTCAGTCCATCTGGAGCAAGTTGTTCACCGCGCTGCGCGGCGGCGCCAACGAAGTCGGCGAAGCGATCGCCGACCAACAGGCCCTGCGCATCCTCGATCAGGAAATCCGTGACGCCGACAGCGCGCTGTCCAATGCCCGTCGCGAACTGGTCACCATCATGGCCAAGCACAAACTCTCCGCCGACCGCGTGAGCGAGTACGAAGCCAAGATCAGGGACCTGGAAGCCAAGGCCGTTTCCGCCCTGAACGCCGGCCGTGAAGACCTGGCGCTGGAAGTGGCCGAAGCGATTTCGACCCTGACCAACGACCTGGGCGTCGAGAAAAAGCAGACCGACGAGTTCGGCACCTACGCCGACAACATGCGCAAGGACATCAACAAGGCCGAAGCGCGGATCAAGAGCCTGCGCCAGCAAGTGGACATGGCCAAGGCCCGTGAGAGCGTGCAGAAAGCGCAGGTCAGCGCCTCGATCGCCAGCGGCGGCGCCAACGGCAAGCTGGAAACCGCTGTCGGTACTCTGAACCGTCTGCAAGCCAAGCAGCAGCAACGCGCTGCCGAGCTGAGCGCTGCCGACGAACTGGCCGATGCGTCGACCGGCAACGACCTGGATCGCAAGCTGCGCGAAGCCGGCATCACGCCGAACGAAGGCAGCGCCAACGCCATCCTCGAGCGTCTGAAGCAGAAGTCCGCCCAATAACGGCGGCGAGAAAACAGAAGGGCACCGGGTGCCCTTCTTTTTTGCCTGCTCGTTCGCCGCGCGGCCCGGTACACTAGCGGCGTTTTGCCAACGAATATCGATACCCGCTTCAAGGAATGTACCCATGGGATGGTTCAAAGATTTGCTCGGCACCAGCAACTGGCAGTCGGCCGCGCCGGCGTCCGAGCCCGCCGGCGGCCCGCTCGGACTGGCGCAGGGCAAGGCGATCCGCTTCGACACGACCCTCGGCCTGTTGCTCGACGGCAGCACGTCAGTGCGGGTTCCCGACGCCCAGGCCATCTGGAGCGCCGGCTGGATCGACCTCGGCCAGTCGAACAAACTGCATCGCTACTATCTGAACGATGAAGAATTCTGGGTACAGATCCATGTCACCGGTGATGACCAGATCGAGTCGGTGACGCTGTTCAACTACGTTAGCTACGTGACGGTCAACAGTGACGCCGAATTGCAGCGTCTGGCCGGCCCGAACAGCCTGATCGGCCTACCGACCTATCGCCACGAAGGCGTCGAATACACCCGTGAGTGGGGCACCGAACGCGGCCAGACCGAACTGGTGCCGCTGACCGAACAGGTGATCAACCCGGACGAGTCCTACACCATCAACCATCACTCGATGCTCTACGCCCGGGACACCGGCCTGACCGATCGCCGCGAACTCTTGCTGTTCTCCGTCGAACAGGACGAAGAAGGCACCGTCAGCCTGAGCACCTCGCTGGGCATCTCGCTGTACACCACCGATTTGAGCACCATTTAAAAGGAAGTTTTCCATGCTGGAAGCGTTGTCCATTTCCCTGAACAAAGCCGCGCTGGTCGGTTTCGTTGCCTACCTGATCGGCGCCGTGCTGCTGTTCATGCTGTTTCAGTTCGTCTACACCCGCGTCACGCCGCACAAGGAATTCGAGCTGATCCGTTCCGGCAACGTCGCCGCCGCCATTGCCCTGTCCGGCGCGATCATCGGTTTCGCGATTCCGGCGAGCAACGTGATCGCTCATTCGATCAACGTCCTCGACTTCGTCCTCTGGGCGGTGATCGCGGCCGCGGTGCAATTGCTGGCGTTCCTGGCGACCGGGCTGGTGCTCAAGGGCACGTCCCAACGCATCGCCAACGGTGAAATCGCCGCGGGCATCTATGTGGCGGCGGTGGCGATCAGCGTCGGCATGCTCAACGCCGCGTGCATGACCCCGTCCTACTGATCGGCAGGAAGCCTGAGATGAAACGAAGCAAGTACGTTCAACTGTCGCTGGCCGCTTCGGTAGCCCTGGCGATTTCTGGTGAAGTGGCCGCCCAGGAACAGCAACGCAACTTCCAGAGCGTCGAACAATGCGTCGATGCCGAAGTGGCGCCGGATGTCTGCTCGAATGCCTACGTCGCCGCCCTGGCCGAACACCGGCGGATCTCCCCGGCCTACGACGACAAGGCTGCCTGCGACGCGGACTTTGCCGCCGACTGGTGTCAGAAAAATTCTGCCGGCCGTTTCGTGCCGAAACTCGGCGGCTTCAAGGTGCCGCAGGACGGTGAGCCGGCGCAGAACCTCGATGCGATCGCCAATGCCCAGATGCCCGCCGGCGACGCGGCCGCCGTGCAGAGCAATCAGACCAGCACTTCACACTCGTCCAGCGGTGCAGGCAATGGCTGGCTCACCGGATGGCTGATCGGCAATGCCATGAGCAACAACCGCGCGAGTGATTCGCGGCCGGTTTATCGTGAACGCAATACCCGCCAGACCTACGACACCTCGACGCTGAACCGTCGCATCGAATCGGCGCCGAGCCGCAACCAGCGGGATTACGACAGCGATTACCGCAAACCGGTCAACGTCGCTGCGTCCACCTCCCGTGGCGGCTTCGGCAGCCAGTCCAGCGCACGCAGTGGTTGGGGCGGCTGGGGCCGTTCGAGCAGCTGACCATGAAGAAGATCCACTGCGCCAAGCGCCACGACTGGAAACAGACCGCCGAAAGCCTCGGCTTTCTGTTTCACACCATCGACGACGAGCCGTACTGGGACGAGCGCGCCTACTACCAGTTCACGCTCGCACAGATCGAAAACGATCTGGAGGATCCAACCACCGAGCTGCACGAGATGTGCATGGACCTGGTCGACCGCGTCGTGCACAGCGAAGAACTGCTGGATCGCCTGAGCATTCCGGCGTCGTACTACGACATGATCCGAACGTCCTGGCTGGAAGGTCATCCGCATCTGTACGGGCGCATGGACTTCTCCTACAGCGGCAATGGCCCGGCGAAGCTGCTCGAGCTCAACTACGACACGCCCACCAGTCTTTACGAAGCGGCGGCGTTCCAATGGGGCTGGCTGGAGCAGTGCATCGAGCGCGGGATGCTGCCGCGCCATGCCGACCAGTTCAACAGCATCGACACCCGGCTGCACGAAGCCTTCGCCCAACTGAAACTCACGCGGCCGTTTTACTTCGCCTCGATGAAAGACTCGGTCGAAGACAAGGGCACCACGGATTACCTGCGGCTGATCGCAGAAAAGGTCGGCATCGAATCGCGGCACATCGATATCGAAGACATCGGCCTGAGCGCTGACGGTCGTTTCGTGGATCTCGAGGATCGCTGGATCCCGCACCTGTTCAAACTGCACGCCTGGGAGTTCATCTTCCACGAACCGTTCGGCGCAGCGATTGCCGAGTGCGACACCCAGTTTTTCGAACCGGCGTGGAAGTCGATTCTTTCCAACAAGGGTGCCCTGCCCCTTCTATGGGAGTTGCACAAGGGCCACCCGAATCTGCTGGCCGCACACCTTGACCCGAATCCGGGCAGCGTGGTGCCCAAGGGCTGGGTGCGTAAACCGTACTTCTCGCGGGAAGGCGCCAATATCGAGTTGCAGACCGCTGAAGGCCTGATCGTCAAAGAGGATGGGCCCTACACCGATGCGCCCTTCATCCTGCAGGAATTTTCCCCTTTGCCGAAGTTCGACGACAGCTACACGCTGATTGGCTCGTGGGTGATCGGCGACCAGGCGGCGGGGATTGGTGTGCGCGAAGACAACAGCCTGATCACCAAGGATTCGAGCCGGTTCCTGCCGCATCTGATTCTTGACTGAAAACCCGCGCACATGAAAAAGGCCCGTCGTGTTCAGCGACAGGCCTTTTTTATTTAGCGCGGATACTGCAGCGAATCAGAACGGAATGTCGTCATCGAAGCTGTCGAAATCCGGAGCCGGTTGCGGTGCGGCCTGCTGTGGAGCCGGGGCCGGACGCTGCTGAGGTGCCGACTGCTGCGGACGCGGAGCCTGCTGGCGTGGCGCCTGCTGCTGATAGTTGTTGCCACCGCCTTGTTGGTCGCCCTGTTGTGGACGGCCGCCGAGCAGTTGCATGGTGCCTTGCATGTCGACCACGATCTCGGTGGTGTAACGCTTGATACCGTCTTTTTCCCACTCACGGGTCTGCAGCTTGCCTTCGATGTAGACCTGCGAACCTTTGCGCAGGTATTCGCCGGCGATTTCGGCAACCTTGCCGAACATCGATACGCGGTGCCACTCGGTCTTCTCGACCTTCTGACCGGTCTGCTTGTCGGTCCACTGCTCGCTGGTCGCCAGACTCAGGTTGGTCACGGCGTTACCGTTGGGCAGGTAGCGTACTTCGGGATCCTGGCCGCAAGTACCGACCAGAATGACTTTGTTAACCCCACGGGCCATAACGTTCTCCTAGGCTTCGCACGCAGTCTGCGCCGGGTTGTTCACCAGGCGTTCGAGAGTGGTGCGATCCATTAATTCGGTGTCCAGTTTGATGTAGATCGCCGCTTCATCAGCGACTATGACTGCATCAGTTACCCCTACGAGGGCCTTGAGACGCTCGACCAGACCCGCTTCGCGGATCGCTTCGGGCGACAGCGGCAGGCGCAGGCTCGTCACGTAGGGAGGTTCGCGCATGGTAACAGCAAAGGCCAGCCAAAGTGCAGCCAGCCCGGCACATCCAAGGAACACAACCGACAGACCGCCATGCTGGAACATCCAGCCGCCGAGAATCCCGCCGAGTGCCGAACCGAGGAACTGACTGGTGGAGTACACGCCCATGGCCGTGCCCTTGCCACCTGCCGGTGAAACCTTGCTGATCAGGGACGGCAGCGATGCTTCCAGCAGATTGAACGCGGTGAAGAACACCACCGTTCCGATCACCAGAGCCCGCAGGCTGTCACCGAACTGCCAGAAGAATAGCTCAGTCAGCATCAGCGTCATCACGGCACCGAGCAAAACTCGTTTCATTTTGCGTTTCTTCTCGCCGTAGATAATGAACGGAATCATGGCGAAGAAAGAAATCAGCAGCGCGGTGAGGTACACCCACCAGTGCTGCTCCTTGGGCAGACCGGCCTTTTCGACCAGCGCCAGGGGCAGTGCGACGAAGCTCGACATCAACATCGCATGTAACACAAAAATGCCCAGGTCCAGCCGCAGCAGGTCCGGGTGCTTGAGCGTCGGCATCAACGCCTGGCGTGCAACGCCGGACTCACGATGGCTCAGCGGCCCGGTGGATTTCGGCACCATGAACATCACGATCACTATCCCCACCAGCGCCATCCCACCCGTGGCGAGGAACAGACCGGACAGGCCGAACGCACGGGTCAACAGCGGCCCGACCACCATCGCCACGGCGAACGACAGGCCGATGGTCATGCCGATCATGGCCATGGCTTTAGTGCGGTGCTGTTCGCGAGTCAGGTCAGAGAGCAAGGCCATGACCGCTGCGGAAATAGCGCCGGCGCCCTGCAGGATCCGCCCGGCGATCACACCCCAGATCGAATCGGCCTGAGCCGCCAGCACGCTACCGAGGGCGAAGACGATCAGCCCCAGGTAAATCACCGGACGTCGGCCGATACGGTCGGAAATGATCCCGAACGGAATCTGGAAGATCGCCTGAGTCAGGCCGTAAGCGCCGATCGCCAGCCCGATCAGGGCCGGGGTCGCTCCCGCCAGATCCATGCCGTAGGTCGCCAGTACCGGCAACACCATGAACATGCCAAGCATACGGAAGGCGAACACAAGGGCCAGACCGCTCGCCGCGCGGGTCTCGCTGCCACTCATGCGTTCGCTGTGGGGATCGTGCATGGAAAAACCTCGTGTGAACCGGCGGCGATTCTACCAGTCCCATCGAGAGACGGGGTATATCGCGACGCTTTGACGCGTATAGATGAAACTCTCTTCATGTAAGGCAAAAAACCCTTCACTTGATAGTGTGCATCCATCCAGTATTTGGCCGTATACTCCTGTGTTTTCGACGCCCGCCGAGCGAGGCCATTTTGGACAAGATCCTGATTCGTGGGGCCCGCACCCACAACCTGAAGAACATCGACCTGACCCTGCCACGGGACAAACTGATCGTCATCACCGGCCTGTCCGGATCCGGCAAGTCGTCCCTGGCTTTCGACACGCTGTACGCCGAAGGTCAGCGCCGCTATGTCGAATCCCTGTCGGCCTACGCCCGGCAGTTCCTGTCGATGATGGAAAAACCCGACGTCGACACCATCGAAGGCCTGTCGCCGGCGATCTCCATCGAACAGAAGTCGACCTCGCACAACCCGCGCTCCACGGTCGGCACCATCACCGAAATCTACGACTACCTGCGTCTGCTTTATGCGCGCGTCGGTACGCCACGCTGCCCGGATCACGACATCCCGCTGGAAGCCCAGACCGTCAGCCAGATGGTCGACCTGGTGCTGGCGCAGCCGGAAGGCAGCAAGCTGATGCTGCTGGCGCCGGTGATCCGCGAGCGCAAGGGCGAGCACCTGTCGGTGTTCGAAGAGCTGCGCGCCCAGGGCTTCGTCCGGGCCCGGGTCAACGGTCGGCTCTGCGAGCTGGACGAACTGCCGAAACTGGATAAGCAGAAGAAGCACACGATCGAAGTCGTGGTCGACCGTTTCAAGGTTCGCGCCGACCTGCAGCAGCGTCTGGCGGAATCCTTCGAGACCGCACTGAAGCTGGCCGACGGCATCGCCCTGGTGGCGCCGATGGACGACGAGCCGGGCGAAGAGATGATTTTCTCCGCGCGCTTCGCCTGCCCGATCTGCGGCCATGCGATCAGCGAGCTGGAACCCAAACTGTTTTCCTTCAACAACCCGGCCGGCGCCTGCCCGACCTGCGACGGTCTGGGCGTGAAGCAGTTCTTCGACATCAAGCGACTGGTCAACGGTGACTTGACCCTGGCCGAAGGCGCGATCCGTGGCTGGGACAGGCGCAACGTCTATTACTTCCAGATGCTTGGCTCATTGGCCGCGCATTATGGTTTCAGCCTGGAGCAGCCGTTCAACGAGCTGCCGGCCGATCAACAGAAATACATCCTGCACGGCAGTGGCTCGCAGAACGTCGATTTCAAATACCTCAACGACCGGGGCGACATCGTCAAACGCTCGCACCCGTTCGAAGGTATCGTGCCGAACCTTGAGCGCCGCTACCGCGAAACCGAATCGGCGAGCGTGCGCGAAGAACTGGCGAAGTTCCTCAGCACCCAGTCCTGCCCGGATTGCCGTGGCACCCGCCTGCGTCGCGAAGCTCGGCACGTGTGGGTCGGCGAGAAAACCCTGCCGGCGGTGACCAACCTGCCGATCGGCGACGCCTGCGATTACTTCGGCGCGCTGAAGATGACCGGCCGCCGCGGCGAAATCGCCGACAAGATTCTCAAGGAAATTCGCGAGCGCCTGCAGTTTCTGGTTAACGTCGGTCTCGACTACCTGTCGCTGGATCGCAGTGCCGATACGTTGTCTGGCGGTGAAGCGCAGCGGATTCGTCTGGCCAGCCAGATCGGCGCGGGCCTTGTGGGTGTTCTGTACATCCTCGACGAGCCGTCCATTGGCCTGCACCAGCGCGACAACGATCGCCTGCTCGGCACCCTCAAACACCTGCGCGACATAGGCAACACGGTCATCGTAGTAGAGCATGACGAAGACGCGATCCGCTTGGCCGACTACGTAGTGGATATCGGCCCGGGCGCCGGTGTTCATGGCGGGCAGATCGTCGCCGAAGGCACGCCGGACGAAGTCATGGCGCACCCTGACTCGCTGACCGGCAAATACCTGTCGGGCCGGGTCAAGATCGAAGTACCGGCCAAGCGCACGCCGCGTAACAAGAAGCAGGTGCTGTCGCTCAAGGGCGCGCGGGGCAACAATCTGCGCAACGTCGACCTGGAAATCCCGATCGGCTTGCTGACCTGCGTGACCGGTGTCTCCGGCTCGGGCAAATCGACGTTGATCAACAACACGCTGTTCCCTTTGAGCGCCACGGCACTCAATGGCGCGACCACCCTGGAAGCGGCAGCTCATGACAGCATCAAGGGCCTGGAGCATCTGGACAAGGTCGTCGACATCGACCAGAGCCCGATCGGTCGTACGCCACGTTCCAACCCGGCGACCTATACCGGACTGTTCACGCCAATCCGCGAGCTGTTCGCCGGCGTACCCGAGTCCCGCTCCCGTGGTTATGGCCCTGGACGTTTCTCGTTTAACGTCAAGGGCGGACGTTGCGAGGCTTGCCAGGGCGACGGTCTGATCAAGGTGGAAATGCACTTCCTGCCGGACATCTACGTCCCGTGCGACGTGTGCAAGAGCAAGCGCTACAACCGCGAAACCCTGGAGATCAAATACAAGGGCAAGAACATCCACGAAACCCTCGAGATGACCATCGAGGAAGCGCGCGAGTTCTTCGACGCGGTGCCGGCGCTGGCGCGCAAACTGCAAACGCTGATGGATGTGGGGCTGTCGTACATCAAGCTCGGGCAGTCGGCTACCACGCTGTCCGGGGGTGAAGCCCAGCGGGTCAAGTTGTCCCGCGAGCTGTCCAAACGCGATACCGGCAAAACCCTCTACATCCTCGATGAGCCGACCACTGGCCTGCATTTCGCGGATATCCAGCAACTGCTCGACGTACTGCATCGCCTGCGCGACCACGGCAACACCGTGGTGGTGATCGAGCACAACCTCGACGTGATCAAGACCGCCGACTGGCTGGTGGATCTTGGCCCCGAGGGTGGTTCGAAAGGTGGACAGATCATTGCCACCGGTACGCCTGAGGAAGTGGCCGAGATGAAGCAATCTCACACCGGTCACTATCTCAAGCCGCTGTTGATTCGTGATCGGGCCTGATTGCCGGGCATGAAAAAGCCCCTGTCACTTCGTCAGTGACAGGGGCTTTTTTGTATCAATTGCAATCAGGACGCGTGGGACTGCAGGTAGTTCTGGATACCGATCAGCTTGATCAGGCCCAACTGCTTTTCAAGCCAGTAGGTGTGATCTTCTTCGGTGTCATTGAGCTGAACCCGCAGGATCTCGCGACTGACATAGTCGCCGTGCTGTTCGCACAGTTCGATGCCCTTGCACAGCGCGGCGCGCACCTTGTATTCAAGGCGCAGATCCGCTTCGAGCATGGTTTGCACGGTAGTGCCGACATCCAGATCATCCGGGCGCATGCGCGGAGTGCCTTCGAGCATCAGAATCCGGCGCATCAGCGCATCGGCGTGACCGGCCTCTTCTTCCATCTCGTGGTTGATTCGTTCGTAGAGCTTGGTGAATCCCCAGTCCTCATACATCCGCGAGTGAACAAAATATTGGTCACGCGCGGCCAGTTCGCCGGTCAGCAACGTGTTGAGGTAATCGATAACGTCTGGGTGGCCTTGCATCGCCCTACATCTCCCTGCTTGAAAGTCTGTAGTTTGAACCAACCTGACTGGAAGGTCACTCACTTCGCGCAATAAAAGCGAAGATATTCTGAGAAAAGCAGCCTAAATAACGCAAAAACCGCCCGAATGAGGGCGGTTCTGCTTCTCGTTTAGACTTCGTTAAGCTGTACGTTGAGCAGCTTTGCAATTGCTTCTCCGTACGCCGGATCGGCCTTGTAGAAATGCTGCAGCTGACGGTCGATCACATCACTCGAAACACCCGCCATCGCACCGGCGATGTTGCTGACCAGCAACGCCTTCTGTTCGTCGCTCATCAAGCGGAACAGCGCACCGGCGTGGCTGTAGTAGTCGGTGTCTTCGCGGTGATCGTAGCGATCAGCCGCACCACTCAAGGCCAGCGCAGGTTCAGCGTAATGCGGCGCCTGTTTCGGCGACTCTACGTAGCTGTTCGGCTCGTAGTTAGGCGCTGCGCCACCATTGCTGCCAAAAGCCATCGAGCCATCACGCTGGTAAGTATTCACAGGGCTGCGTGGGGCGTTCACTGGCAGTTGCTGGTGATTGGTACCTACGCGGTAGCGGTGGGCATCGGCGTACGCGAATACCCGACCTTGCAGCATGCGATCTGGCGACAGACCTACGCCAGGCACCATGTTGCTCGGGCCGAATGCGGCTTGCTCGACTTCGGCAAAGTAGTTGAGCGGATTACGGTTCAGCTCCAACTCACCCACCTCGATCAGTGGAAACTCCTTCTGCGACCAGGTCTTGGTCACGTCGAACGGGTTCTCATAGTGCGCAGCGGCTTGGGCTTCGGTCATGACCTGGATGCATACGCTCCATTTCGGGAAGTCACCACGCTCGATGGCTTCGAACAGGTCACGCTGTGCGTAATCCGGATCAGTGCCCGCCAGGCGTGCAGCGTCTGCCGGCGCAAGGTTCTTGATCCCTTGCTTGGTCTTGTAGTGCCACTTCACCCAGTGACGCTCGCCTTGAGCACTGATCAGGCTGTAGGTGTGGCTGCCGAAACCGTGCATGTGGCGATATCCGTCCGGTATACCGCGATCAGAGAACAGAATCGTGACCTGGTGCAGCGCTTCAGGCGAATGCGACCAGAAGTCCCACATCATCTGCGCGCTTTTCAGATTGCTTTGCGGCAGTCGCTTCTGGGTGTGGATAAAGTCAGGGAATTTCAATGGATCACGGATGAAGAAAACGGGCGTGTTGTTGCCAACGATGTCCCAGTTGCCTTCTTCGGTATAGAACTTGAGGGCGAAGCCACGTGGATCGCGCTCGGTGTCGGCCGAACCACGCTCACCACCGACCGTGGAGAAACGCAGGAAGGTCGGTGTCTGCTTGCCGACAGCAGAGAACAGTTTGGCGCTGGTGTACTGCGTAATGTCGCGAGTGACCGTGAAAGTGCCGTATGCGCCCGAACCCTTGGCGTGTACACGACGCTCAGGAATGTTTTCCCGGTTGAAGTGAGCAAGCTTCTCGATCAGGTGGAAATCATCGAGCAACAACGGACCACGAGGGCCGGCGGAGCGAGAGTTCTGGTTATCGGCGACAGGTGCGCCACTGGCGGTCGTAAGCGTCTTGTTCTGGCTCATGCAATCTTCATCCTCTATCGGTCTTGAACTGCCGGCTAATCGGCTTGTTGGGGAGTATCGATCATCAATATGACAGCCACAAATTCATTAACTTATGGTCAGCAATAGATAAAAACTAACGATAAATCCCCGCACATAGTGCAGACCCAAACAGGGTAGAAGCTTGTACGAACAGCGCATTTCTTACAGGCACAAAAAACCGGGCACTAGGCCCGGTTCCTTGTTTCAGACTGATGTCTTACTCAGCGGATACAGCTTCACCGCCGACAGCACGATCAACCAGCTCGACGTACGCCATAGGCGCGTTGTCGCCAGCGCGGAAACCGCACTTGAGGATGCGCAGGTAGCCACCCTCACGGGTAGCGTAACGCTTGCCCAGGTCGTTGAAGAGCTTACCAACGATAGCTTTCGAACGAGTACGGTCGAAAGCCAGACGACGGTTAGCAACGCTGTCTGTCTTGGCCAGAGTGATCAGCGGCTCGGCAACGCGGCGCAGTTCTTTGGCTTTTGGCAGAGTAGTTTTGATCAGCTCGTGCTCGAACAGCGACACCGCCATGTTCTGGAACATGGCCTTGCGGTGCGAGCTGGTGCGGCTCAGGTGACGCCCACTTTTACGATGACGCATGGTTCATTCCTTACCAAACACTACGTTCGGTGATTACGACGATCAGGCAGTCGCCTTGTCGTCCTTCTTAAGACTTGCAGGCGGCCAGTTGTCGAGGCGCATGCCGAGGGACAGACCGCGGGAGGCCAGAACGTCCTTGATTTCGGTCAAGGATTTCTTGCCCAGGTTCGGAGTCTTCAACAGCTCTACTTCGGTACGCTGAATCAGGTCGCCGATGTAGTAGATGTTTTCCGCCTTAAGGCAGTTAGCCGAACGTACAGTCAGTTCCAGATCGTCAACCGGGCGAAGCAGGATCGGATCGATCTCGTCTTCCTGCTCGACAACCACTGGCTCACTGTCACCCTTGAGGTCGACGAACGCAGCCAACTGCTGTTGCAGGATGGTTGCAGCGCGGCGGATAGCCTCTTCAGGATCCAGGGTACCGTTGGTTTCCAGATCAATAACCAGCTTGTCCAGGTTGGTACGCTGCTCGACACGGGCGTTTTCCACCACGTATGCGATACGGCGAACCGGGCTGAACGAAGAGTCGAGCTGCAAGCGACCGATGCTGCGGCTTTCGTCTTCATCGCTCTGACGCGAGTCGGCTGGTTCATAACCACGACCACGAGCTACGGTGAGCTTCATGTTCAGGGCGCCGTTAGACGCCAGGTTAGCGATTACGTGATCGGGATTAACGATCTCGACATCATGATCCAGCTGAATATCGGCAGCGGTAACCACCCCCGAACCCTTCTTCGACAAGGTCAGCGTAACTTCGTCACGACCGTGCAGCTTGATGGCCAGACCTTTAAGGTTCAACAGGATTTCAATTACGTCTTCCTGTACACCTTCGATGGCGCTGTACTCGTGGAGCACACCGTCAATCTCGGCCTCGACTACTGCGCAGCCGGGCATTGAGGACAACAGGATGCGGCGCAGCGCGTTGCCCAGGGTGTGGCCAAAACCACGCTCGAGAGGCTCGAGAGTGATCTTGGCGCGGGTTGGACTGACAACCTGCACATCAATGTGGCGGGGTGTCAGGAACTCATTTACCGAAATCTGCATGGATGCACCTATTTTCTAGCCCTTACTTACTTGGAGTAGAGCTCGACAATCAGGCTTTCGTTGATGTCGGCGGACAGATCACTGCGAGCAGGAACGTTCTTGAAAACGCCCGACTTCTTCTCAGCATCTACCTCTACCCATTCTACGCGACCACGTTGGGCGCACAGCTCGAGAGCTTGGACAATGCGAAGTTGGTTCTTTGCCTTCTCGCGAACAGCAACCACGTCACCAGCACGAACCTGGTAGGACGGAACGTTTACGGTCTGACCGTTAACGCTGATCGACTTGTGCGATACCAGCTGACGGGATTCGGCACGAGTCGAACCGAAGCCCATACGGTATACAACGTTGTCCAGACGGCATTCGAGCAGTTGCAGCAGGTTTTCACCGGTTGCACCTTTCTTGCTGGCAGCAGCCTTGTAGTAGCCGCTGAACTGACGCTCGAGAACGCCGTAGATACGACGGACCTTCTGCTTTTCGCGCAGTTGGGTGCCGTAATCGGACTGGCGACCGCGGCGTTGGCCGTGGATACCAGGTGCTGCTTCAATGTTGCACTTCGATTCGATCGCGCGCACGCCGCTCTTCAGGAAGAGATCGGTGCCTTCGCGACGAGCGAGTTTGCATTTTGGACCAATGTAACGAGCCATTCTTTACAATCTCCTGGATTACACGCGGCGCTTCTTCGGCGGACGGCACCCGTTGTGCGGGATTGGCGTCACGTCGGTGATGCTGGCGATCTTGTAGCCACAGCCGTTCAAAGCGCGGACTGCGGATTCACGACCTGGACCTGGGCCCTTGACGTTCACGTCGAGGTTTTTCAGGCCGTATTCCAGCGCAGCTTGACCAGCACGTTCAGCGGCTACCTGAGCAGCGAACGGGGTGGACTTGCGGGAACCGCGGAAACCCGAACCACCGGAGGTAGCCCAGGAAAGAGCGTTACCTTGACGGTCGGTGATGGTCACGATGGTGTTGTTAAAAGAGGCATGGATGTGGGCGATGCCATCAACCACTGTCTTTTTAACTTTTTTACGAGGACGAGCAGCAGGTTTTGCCATGATTAAATTCCTGTCGATTCGCTGGGGCGATTACTTGCGGATCGGCTTACGCGGACCTTTACGGGTACGCGCGTTGGTCTTGGTACGCTGACCGCGTACTGGCAGACCACGACGATGACGCAGACCGCGATAGCAACCGAGGTCCATCAAGCGCTTGATTTTCATGTTGATTTCGCGACGCAGGTCACCTTCAGTGGTGAACTTCGCCACTTCGCCACGCAGCTGTTCAATCTGCTCGTCGCTCAGATCCTTGATCTTTGCGGCTGGGTTTACCCCAGTCTCTGCACAGATCTTCTGTGCAGTAGTGCGACCAACACCATAGATGTAGGTCAGCGAGATAACAGTATGCTTGTTATCTGGAATGTTAACGCCTGCAATACGGGCCATTCAGTGGGACTCCAATTGACAGCTACCTACGCCCCGGAAGCCAAGAAATAGGGCGCGAGATAATATCGCTGTAATAACAAATAATCAACCCGGTAGCGCACTAGCTACCGGGCTTGAAGCACAATCACACTCAGCCTTGGCGCTGTTTGTGACGCGGTTCCGCGCTGCAAATTACTCGAACAACACCTTCGCGGCGAATAATCTTGCAGTTACGGCACAGCTTTTTCACCGATGCACGAACTTTCATCACCAACTCCTCGAACCTTATGGGTACTCAGCGCAACATGCCGCTGCCGTAACCCTTCAGGTTGGCTTTCTTCATCAGGGATTCGTACTGGTGCGAAACGAGGTGCGATTGTACTTGGGACATGAAGTCCATCACAACCACGACCACGATCAGCAACGAGGTCCCGCCAAGGTAGAACGGAACGTTTGCTGCAACCACCAGGAACTGGGGCAACAAGCACACGGCCGTCATGTAAAGAGCACCGAACATGGTCAAGCGAGTCAGAACGCCATCAATATAGCGTGCGGACTGCTCACCTGGACGGATGCCCGGAATAAAGGCACCGGACTTCTTCAGGTTTTCCGCTACGTCTTTCGGATTGAACATCAACGCCGTATAGAAGAAGCAGAAGAAAATAATCCCTGCACTAAACAGCAGAATATTCAACGGCTGACCAGGAGCGATCGACTGCGAGATGTCCTGCAACCAGCCCATACCTTCAGACTGACCAAACCAGGCACCCAACGAAGCCGGGAACAGCAAAATGCTGCTCGCGAAAATAGCCGGAATAACACCGGCCATGTTCACCTTCAGCGGCAAGTGGCTTGTCTGTGCAGCAAAAACCTTGCGGCCCTGCTGACGCTTGGCGTAGTGAACAGCGATACGACGCTGACCACGCTCAATGAACACCACGAAACCGATAATCGCTACTGCCAGCAAACCGATGGCAACCAAGGCGAAGATGTTGATATCGCCCTGACGCGCAGACTCGAAAGACTGCCCGATTGCTCTCGGAAGACCGGCGACGATACCCGAAAAAATCAACATCGAGATACCGTTGCCTACACCACGCTCAGTAATCTGCTCACCCAGCCACATCATGAACATCGCGCCAGCCACAAACGTGGAAACCGCGACGAAATGGAAGCCAAAGTCACCAGTGAACGCAACGCCCTGCCCCGCCAGACCAATGGACATGCCAATGGCCTGAACGAGAGCGAGGACGACGGTGCCGTAGCGGGTGTACTGGCTGATCTTGCGACGGCCAGCTTCACCTTCCTTCTTCAACTGCTCCAGCTGCGGGCTGACGGCGGTCATCAACTGCATGATGATCGATGCCGAAATGTACGGCATGATCCCCAACGCAAAGATGCTCATCCGCTCCAGCGCGCCGCCGGAAAACATGTTGAACAAGCTAAGAATGGTCCCCTCATTCTGTCGAAACAGGTCTGCGAGTCGGTCCGGGTTGATACCTGGAACCGGGATGTGTGCGCCTATTCGGTAGACGATAATCGCCAGGAACAGAAAACGCAGACGAGCCCAAAGTTCAGACATACCGCCTTTGCCGAGCGCAGAGAGAGCACCTTGCTTAGCCATTTATTCCTCGAACTTGCCGCCAGCTGCTTCGATAGCCGCACGCGCACCTTTGGTGGCGCCGATTCCCTTGCCGATAGTGACAGCGCGAGTCACTTCACCGGACAGCATGATTTTCACACGCTGTACGTTGACGTTGATCACGTTGGCATCTTTCAGGGACTGCACGGTGACGATGTCGCCTTCCACTTTAGCCAGCTCGGACAGACGCACTTCTGCGCGATCCATAGCCTTCAGGGAAACGAAACCGAACTTCGGCAGGCGACGATGCAGCGGCTGTTGACCGCCTTCAAAGCCTGGAGCAATGGTGCCACCGGAGCGGGAAGTCTGACCTTTGTGACCACGGCCACCAGTCTTACCCAAACCACTACCGATACCACGGCCCGGACGATGCTTTTCGCGACGGGAACCCGGCGCTGGACTCAGATCATTGAGTTTCATCGATTAACCCTCGACACGCAGCATGTAGTAAGCCTTGTTGATCATCCCGCGATTCTCGGGAGTATCCTGGACTTCTACAGTGTGACCGATGCGACGCAGACCCAGACCCTTAACGCACAGTTTGTGGTTAGGGATGCGGCCGGTCATGCTTTTGATCAGCGTAACTTTAACGGTAGCCATGATTACTTGATCTCCTCAACACGCAGGCCACGTTTGGCTGCAATGGATTCAGGAGACTGCATAGCCTTCAGACCCTTGAAAGTGGCGTGAACCACGTTTACAGGGTTAGTCGAGCCGTAGCACTTGGCCAGAACGTTCTGAACGCCAGCAACTTCGAGGACAGCACGCATAGCGCCGCCAGCGATGATACCGGTACCTTCAGAAGCAGGCTGCATGTACACCTTCGAAGCGCCATGAGCAGACTTCATTGCGTACTGCAGAGTAGTGCCGTTCAGATCAACCTGGATCATGTTGCGGCGAGCAGCTTCCATTGCCTTCTGGATCGCAGCAGGCACTTCACGCGACTTGCCACGGCCGAAGCCAACACGCCCTTTACCATCACCAACCACGGTCAACGCGGTGAAAGTGAAGATACGGCCGCCTTTTACGGTTTTGGCTACGCGGTTAACTTGAACCAGCTTCTCGATGTAGCCTTCGTCGCGCTTTTGGTCGTTATTTGACATAACTTAGAACTCCAGCCCAGCTTCACGAGCAGCATCAGCCAGCGCTTTAACGCGGCCGTGGTACTTGAAGCCAGAGCGGTCGAAAGCCACCTGCGAGACGCCAGCGGCCTTAGCACGCGTAGCGACCAGCTGGCCAACCTTAGTGGCCGCGTCGATGTTGCCAGTGGCGCCATCACGCAGTTCTTTATCCAAAGTCGAGGCGCTTGCCAGGACTTTGTTGCCGTCGGCCGAAATGACCTGGGCGTAGATGTGCTGCGAAGAGCGGAACACGCAGAGACGCACGACTTCGAGTTCGTGCATTTTCAGGCGTGCTTTGCGAGCGCGACGCAGTCGAGTAACTTTTTTGTCGGTCATTTGCTATGCCCTACTTCTTCTTGGCTTCTTTACGACGGACGACTTCGTCCGCGTAGCGCACACCTTTGCCTTTGTACGGCTCTGGTGGACGGAAGTCGCGGATCTCGGCGGCCACTTGACCTACCAGCTGCTTGTCGATGCCCTTGATCAGGATATCGGTCTGGCTAGGAGTCTCAGCGGTGATGCCTTCCGGCAGTTCGTAATCCACTGGGTGCGAGAAGCCAAGAGCCAGGTTCAGCACCTGACCTTTTGCTTGCGCTTTGTAACCAACACCGACCAGCTGGAGCTTGCGCTCGAAGCCTTGGCTTACGCCCTGGACCATGTTGTTTACCAACGCACGAGTGGTACCGGCCATTGCGCGAGTCTGTTGATCGCCATTGCGAGCAGCAAAACGCAGCTCACCGGCTTCTTCAACGACTTCAACGGACGAATGGACGTTCAGTTCAAGAGTACCCTTGGCACCCTTCACCGAAAGCTGTTGGCCTGCGAATTTTACTTCGACACCGGCTGGCAGCTTAACGGGGTTCTTAGCGACGCGAGACATGCTTATCCCCCCTTAGAACACAGTGCAAAGAACTTCGCCGCCGACACCGGCAGCGCGCGCAGCACGATCAGTCATCACACCTTTGTTGGTGGAGACGATAGACACACCGAGACCGCCACGTACTTTTGGCAGCTCTTCGACGGACTTGTACTGACGCAGGCCTGGACGGCTAACGCGCTTCACTTCCTCGATGACCGGACGGCCTTCGAAGTATTTCAGCTCGATGGACAGCAGCGGTTTGGTTTCGCTGCTGATCTGATAACCCGCGATGTAACCTTCGTCCTTCAGGACTTTTGCTACAGCCACCTTCAACGTGGAAGACGGCATGCTTACGACGGACTTTTCAGCCATCTGGGCATTACGGATTCGAGTTAGCATGTCCGCTAACGGGTCCTGCATACTCATGGGCTAGACGCTCCTAATACAGAAAAATTAGCCTTGCGGCTACTACTTGTCGCCGAGAAACTCCGGGCATAAAAAACACGGGCTCAGGCGAGCCGGTCATTCTAGACATACCCCAGAAATGAATCAAGCCCCAAAAGGGGCTTGATTCAATCTCAAGGCCACCGATGGTCAGGTTCTTTCGACCCCGACCATCAAGGCTTTGACAGCAATTACCAGCTGGCTTTAACCAGACCTGGTACGTCACCACGCATTGCCGCTTCACGCAGTTTGTTACGGCCGAGGCCGAACTTGCGGTAAACGCCGTGCGGACGACCGGTCAGACGGCAACGGTTACGCATACGCGAAGCGCTTGCGTCACGTGGTTGCTTCTGCAGAGCTACGGTAGCCTCCCAACGCGCTTCTGGACTTGCGTTCAGATCGACGATGATAGCTTTAAGCGCTGCACGCTTGACGGCGTACTTGGCAACGGTGAGCTGACGCTTCAGCTCACGGTTTTTCATGCTCTTCTTGGCCATTTTCCTACTCCAATCAGTTGCGGAACGGGAATTTGAAAGCACGCAGCAGAGCGCGGCCTTCATCATCGTTCTTGGCAGTGGTGGTCAGGGTAATGTCCAGACCGCGGAGAGCATCGATCTTGTCGTAGTCGATTTCCGGGAAAATGATCTGCTCTTTCACGCCCATGCTGTAGTTGCCACGACCATCGAAGGACTTGGCATTCAGGCCGCGGAAGTCGCGAACCCGAGGCAGGGAGATCGACAGCAGACGATCCAGGAACTCGTACATACGCTCACGGCGCAGGGTCACTTTGACGCCGATCGGCCAACCTTCACGGACTTTAAAGCCAGCGATGGATTTGCGAGCGTAGGTCACAACGACTTTCTGGCCGGTGATCTTTTCCAGGTCAGCAACAGCGTGCTCGATGACTTTTTTGTCGCCGATCGCTTCGCCCAGACCCATGTTCAGGGTGATTTTGGTAACGCGCGGAACTTCCATCACGTTCGAAAGCTTAAGTTCTTCCTTAAGTTTCGGAGCGATTTCCTTCCGGTAAATCTCTTTTAGTCGTGCCATGGTCTTCTACCTAGCAGTGTTCAAGCATCAACCGCTTTTTGGGTCGACTTGAAGACACGAATTTTCTTACCGTCTTCTACTTTGAAACCAACGCGGTCAGCCTTGTTGGTTTCGCCGTTGAAGATGGCGACGTTGGAAGCGTGCAGTGGCGCTTCTTTCTCGACGATACCGCCCTGTACGCCCGACATCGGGTTAGGCTTGGTATGACGCTTGACCAGGTTCAGACCACCAACAACCAGACGGTTGTCAGCAAGAACCTTCAGCACCTTACCGCGCTTACCTTTGTCTTTGCCGGCGATCACGATGATCTCGTCGTCACGACGAATCTTTTGCATGTCGGATCTCCTTACAGCACTTCTGGGGCGAGCGAGACGATCTTCATGAACTTCTCAGTACGAAGCTCACGGGTCACTGGCCCAAAGATACGGGTGCCGATCGGCTCTTGCTTGTTGTTCAGAAGAACAGCAGCGTTGCCATCAAAGCGGATAATGGAGCCATCAGCACGACGTACGCCGTGACGAGTGCGGACTACAACAGCAGTCATCACTTGGCCTTTTTTCACCTTACCGCGAGGAATTGCTTCCTTCACGGTAACTTTGATGATGTCACCGATACCAGCGTAACGACGATGGGAGCCACCCAGCACCTTGATGCACATAACGCGGCGAGCGCCGCTGTTATCGGCCACATCGAGCATGGATTGAGTCTGAATCATATAATTTCTCCGACCCCTAGCCCTTAGACTTCCACAGCGCGTTCGAGAACATCAACCAGCGCCCAAGACTTGGTCTTGGCCATCGGACGAGTTTCACGAATAGTGACTTTGTCGCCGATGTGGCACTGGTTGGTTTCGTCGTGCGCGTGCAGCTTAGTCGAACGCTTAACGTATTTACCGTAGATCGGGTGCTTAACGCGACGCTCGATCAGAACGGTGATGGTTTTGTCCATCTTGTCGCTGACAACACGGCCAGTCAGCGTACGGACAGTTTTTTCGGCTTCAGCCATGATCACTTACCTGCCTGCTGGTTGAGCACAGTCTTCACGCGAGCGATGTCACGCTTAACTTGCGAGAGCAGATGAGACTGCCCCAACTGGCCAGTTGCTTTCTGCATACGCAGATTGAACTGGTCGCGCAGCAAGCCGAGCAGTTGCTCGTTCAGCTGCTGTGCGGATTTTTCACGAAGTTCATTCGCTTTCATCACATCACCGTCCGTTTAACAAAGGAGGTGGCGAGCGGCAGCTTTGCAGCAGCCAGGGCGAAAGCCTCACGCGCCAGCTCTTCAGAAACACCCTCGATTTCATACAGGACTTTGCCTGGCTGAATCTGGGCAACCCAGTACTCCACGTTACCCTTACCTTTACCCATACGAACCTCGAGAGGCTTTTTGGAGATCGGCTTGTCCGGGAATACACGGATCCAGATCTTGCCGCCACGTTTTACGTGACGGGTCAGAGCACGACGCGCTGACTCGATCTGACGAGCGGTGAGACGACCACGAGCTACAGACTTCAGCGCGAACTCGCCGAAGCTGACTTTGCTACCGCGCAGTGCCAGACCACGGTTGTGGCCGGTCATCTGCTTGCGGAACTTCGTACGCTTAGGTTGCAACATTTGGCGTACCCCTTACTTAGCAGCTTTTTTACGAGGCGCTGGTGCTTGTGGCTTCAGCTCTTCTTGGCGACCACCAATTACTTCGCCTTTGAAGATCCAAACCTTTACACCGATCACACCGTAAGTGGTGTGAGCTTCGTAGTTGGCATAGTCGATGTCGGCACGCAGGGTGTGCAGTGGCACACGACCTTCGCGATACCATTCAGTACGTGCGATTTCAGCACCGCCGAGACGACCGCTCACTTGGATTTTGATGCCTTTGGCACCAATGCGCATGGCGTTCTGTACAGCGCGCTTCATGGCGCGACGGAACATTACACGACGCTCCAGCTGCTGAGCTACGCTCTGCGCAACCAGCATACCGTCGAGTTCCGGCTTGCGGATCTCTTCGATATTGATGTGCACAGGCACACCCATTTGCTTGGTCAGGTCCTGACGCAGTTTCTCAACATCTTCACCTTTCTTCCCGATAACGATACCTGGACGAGCGGTGTGGATGGTGATGCGTGCAGTTTGGGCCGGACGATGGATATCGATACGGCTTACGGACGCGCTTTTTAGTTTGTCTTGGAGGTATTCACGCACCTTCAGATCAGCGAACAAGTAGTCCGCATAAGTCCGACCGTCTGCGTACCAGACGGAGGTGTGCTCCTTGACGATTCCCAGGCGAATGCCAATGGGATGTACTTTCTGACCCATCTCTTCGACTCCGTTACTTGTCAGCAACCTTGACAGTGATATGGCAAGACCGCTTGACGATGCGATCAGCACGGCCTTTGGCACGTGGCATGATGCGCTTCAGCGAACGCCCTTCGTTGACGAAAACGGTGCTGACCTTCAGGTCATCAACGTCTGCGCCTTCGTTATGCTCGGCGTTGGCTACGGCCGACTCCAGCACTTTTTTCATGATCTCGGCGGCTTTCTTACTGCTGAAAGCCAACAGGTTGAGCGCTTCGCCCACCTTCTTCCCGCGGATCTGGTCGGCGACCAAGCGGGCTTTCTGGGCGGAGATTCGAGCGCCCGACAACTTAGCGGCTACTTCCATTTCCTTACCCCTTAACGCTTGGCTTTCTTGTCTGCCACGTGCCCGCGATAGTTGCGGGTACCGGCGAACTCGCCCAGTTTGTGGCCGACCATGTCTTCGTTAACGAGAACTGGGACGTGCTGACGACCGTTGTGTACTGCGATGGTCAGACCGACCATCTGTGGCAGGATCATCGAACGACGCGACCAAGTCTTAATTGGTTTGCGATCGTTCTTTTCCGCCGCCACTTCGATCTTCTTCAGTAGGTGAAGATCAATAAAAGGACCTTTTTTCAGAGAACGTGGCACTGTCGTATCCCTCTATTTACTTGCGACGACGGACGATCATTTTGTCGGTACGCTTATTACCACGAGTCTTCGCGCCCTTAGTCGGGAAGCCCCATGGCGATACCGGATGACGACCACCAGAGGTACGACCTTCACCACCACCATGTGGGTGGTCAACCGGGTTCATGGCAACACCACGAACGGTTGGGCGAACGCCACGCCAGCGCTTGGCACCAGCTTTACCCAGCGAACGCAGGCTGTGCTCGGAGTTCGAGACTTCGCCCAGGGTCGCACGGCACTCAGCCAGTACTTTACGCATTTCACCGGAACGCAGACGCAGGGTCACGTAAACGCCTTCACGAGCGATCAGCTGAGCCGAAGCACCAGCGGAACGAGCGATTTGTGCGCCCTTACCTGGCTTCAGTTCGATGCCGTGTACGGTGCTACCAACTGGAATGTTGCGCAGTTGCAGAGCGTTGCCCGGCTTGATCGGCGCCAGAGCACCTGCGATCAGCTGGTCGCCAGCGCTCACGCCTTTAGGGGCGATGATGTAGCGACGCTCGCCATCTGCGTACAGCAGCAGAGCGATGTGAGCAGTACGGTTTGGATCGTATTCGATACGCTCGACAGTGGCAGCGATGCCATCTTTGTCGTTGCGACGGAAGTCGACCAGACGATAATGCTGCTTATGACCACCACCGATGTGACGAGTGGTAATACGGCCATTGTTGTTACGACCACCAGACTTCGACTTTTTCTCGAGCAGCGGTGCGTGAGGAGCGCCTTTATGCAGCTCCTGGTTGACCACCTTGACCACAAAACGGCGGCCAGGGGAAGTCGGTTTGCATTTAACGATTGCCATGATGCACCCCTTCCTTACTCAGCACTGCTGCTGAAATCGAGATCTTGGCCTGGCTGAAGGGAGATAACTGCCTTCTTCCAGTCATTACGCTTGCCCAGACCGCGAGCGGTGCGCTTGCTCTTACCCAGAACGTTCAGGGTAGTAACACGCTCAACTTTCACGCTGAACAGGCTTTCGACGGCCTTCTTGATTTCCAGCTTGGTTGCGTCAGTAGCAACCTTGAAAACGAACTGGCCTTTCTTGTCTGCCAGAACCGTAGCCTTCTCGGAAACGTGCGGGCCAAGCAGAACTTTAAATACGCGTTCCTGGTTCATCCCAGCAGCTCCTCGAATTTCTTCACGGCCGACACGGTGATCAACACCTTGTCGTATGCGATCAGACTAACTGGATCGGAACCTTGCACGTCACGCACATCTACGTGCGGCAGGTTGCGAGCAGCCAGGTACAGGTTCTGATCAACAGCGTCCGACACGATCAGAACGTCGGTCAGGCTCATGTTGTTCAGTTTGCCCAGCAGGTCTTTGGTTTTCGGAGTTTCAACTGCGAAATCCTGAACCACGACCAGACGATCAGTACGCACCAGCTCAGCAAGGATGGAACGCATTGCTGCGCGGTACATCTTCTTGTTCAGCTTCTGGGAGTGATCCTGTGGACGAGCTGCGAAAGTGGTGCCGCCGCCGCGCCAGATTGGGCTACGGATAGTACCGGCACGAGCACGGCCAGTACCTTTCTGACGCCATGGGCGCTTACCGCCACCACGAACGTCGGAACGGGTCTTTTGCTGCTTGCTACCTTGACGGCCGCCGGCCATGTAGGCCACGACTGCTTGGTGAACCAGCGTCTCGTTGAATTCGCCGCCAAATGTCAGTTCGGAAACTTCGATCGCTTGAGCGTCATTTACATTTAATTGCATGTCAGCTTCCCCTTAACCGCGAGCCTTGGCTGCTGGACGTACAACCAGGTTGCCGCCAGTAGCGCCAGGAACAGCACCCTTGACCAGCAACAGATTGCGTTCAGCGTCCACGCGCACTACTTCCAGGGACTGCACGGTCACGCGCTCAGCGCCCATATGACCGGACATTTTTTTGCCCTTGAATACACGACCAGGAGTCTGGCACTGGCCGATAGAGCCTGGGACGCGGTGGGATACGGAGTTACCGTGGGTGTTATCTTGCCCGCGGAAATTCCAACGCTTGATCGTACCCTGGAAGCCTTTACCTTTGGACTGACCGGTTACATCAACCAGTTGACCAGCAGCGAAGATTTCAGCGTTGATCAGATCGCCGGCCTGGTACTCGCCTTCTTCAAGGCGGAATTCCATTACGGTACGACCAGCGGCAACGTTCGCCTTGGCGAAGTGGCCAGCCTGAGCAGCTGTTACACGGGAAGCACGACGCTCGCCGACAGTGACTTGCACTGCACGATAGCCATCGGTTTCTTCAGTTTTGAACTGGGTGACGCGATTCGGCTCGATCTCAATGACCGTGACCGGAATGGAGACACCTTCTTCGGTGAAAATACGGGTCATACCCGCTTTACGACCGACTACACCAATAGTCATGTTGTAAACCTCATGAGTGTACGGGGCTTTCACCCGCTATGGCCGCCCATTTCAGAGCGTTACACGACCAAGACCGAGTCTTAGCCGAGGCTGATCTGCACTTCCACACCGGCCGCAAGATCAAGCTTCATAAGTGCATCAACGGTTTTATCCGTTGGCTGGACGATGTCCAGAACGCGCTTATGAGTGCGGATCTCGTACTGGTCACGCGCGTCTTTGTTGACGTGCGGGGAAACCAGAACGGTGAACCGCTCTTTACGGGTAGGCAGTGGAATTGGACCACGCACTTGAGCACCAGTACGTTTCGCGGTTTCCACGATTTCCTGGGTTGATTGGTCGATCAGGCGATGGTCAAAAGCCTTCAACCTGATACGGATTTGCTGATTTTGCATTGGATTTCAGACTCCGGCTGCTATTCCCACCGGGCGCAATACGCCCGTTAAAAGGAGGCGCAATTCTATAGACGCCCCAGATAGGTGTCAACCCAATAAAAAAGCCCCCGCTAAGCGGGGGCTTTTTCAACTCATCAAAGCTGACTCAATAAAGAGATCACTCGATGATTTTAGCTACGACGCCAGCACCAACGGTACGGCCGCCTTCACGGATTGCGAAACGCAGACCGTCTTCCATCGCGATGGTTTTGATCAGGGTAACAGTCATCTGAATGTTGTCACCTGGCATTACCATTTCAACGCCTTCTGGCAGTTCGCAGTTACCGGTCACGTCAGTAGTACGGAAGTAGAACTGTGGACGGTAGCCTTTGAAGAACGGAGTGTGACGACCGCCTTCTTCCTTGCTCAGAACGTAAACTTCTGCAGTGAACTTGGTGTGCGGCTTAACCGAACCCGGCTTAACCAGAACCTGACCACGCTCAACGTCGTCACGCTTGGTGCCACGCAGCAGAACGCCGCAGTTCTCGCCAGCACGACCTTCGTCCAGCAGCTTGCGGAACATCTCAACACCGGTGCAGGTGGTGGTGGTAGTGTCACGCAGACCAACGATTTCCAGGGCGTCTTGAACACGAACGATACCGCGCTCGATACGACCGGTTACAACAGTACCGCGACCCGAGATCGAGAATACGTCTTCGATTGGCATCAGGAATGGCTTGTCGATAGCACGCTCTGGCTCTGGGATGTAGCTGTCCAGAGTTTCCACCAGCTTCTTAACAGCGGTGGTGCCCATTTCGTTGTCGTCTTTGCCTTCCAGCGCCATACGAGCCGAACCGATGATGATCGGAGTGTCGTCGCCTGGGAAGTCGTAGGTGGACAGCAGGTCGCGAACTTCCATCTCAACCAGTTCCAGCAGCTCAGCGTCGTCCACCAGGTCAGCCTTGTTCAGGAAAACCACGATGTACGGAACGCCTACCTGACGGGACAGCAGGATGTGCTCACGGGTTTGTGGCATCGGACCATCAGCGGCCGAGCAAACCAGGATCGCGCCGTCCATCTGCGCAGCACCAGTGATCATGTTCTTCACGTAGTCAGCGTGACCTGGGCAGTCAACGTGAGCGTAGTGACGAATGTTCGAGTTGTACTCAACGTGCGCGGTGTTGATGGTGATACCGCGAGCTTTTTCTTCTGGAGCGCTGTCGATCTTGTCGAATTCAACTACGGCCGAACCGAAAACTTCGGAGCAAACGCGAGTCAGAGCAGCGGTCAGCGTGGTTTTACCATGGTCTACGTGACCGATGGTGCCAACGTTGACGTGCGG
>NZ_JBQEQA010000014.1:0-174492 GCF_052045815.1 Pseudomonas sp. 22085 | reverse complement strand
GGCGTTCACAATCCCGTGTGGGAGCGGGCTTGCCCGCGATGGCGTCAGCAGAAACAGCATCAAATAAGACCATTGTCCCTATCACTTCAATAGCCAACCTTGATTCGCCGCCCTCACGGCCCCGGCCTATTCTTCAACCATGTACCGAACGAACATGGATCGAGGAGCAGCAACATGGGCAAACGTCACCCCAACCTTCCCGCGTGGCAATGGCGCGCGTACCCGAACAACCATCAGCACCCGACCAATCTGGTGCTGCACCTGATTGCCGTGCCGCTGTTCATCGTCGCGTTTCTGTTGATCGTCTCGGGCGTGTTCAGCCTGAGTCTGGCCAGCGTGGCGATCGGCGTGATCGGCATCATCGCGGCGCTGGGTCTGCAGCGTCACGGCCACAGCCTGGAGGCGCAAGCCTCCGAGCCGTTCAGTGATCGCAAGGACGCCGTCTCGCGTCTGCTGGTCGAGCAGTTCCTGACGTTTCCGCGGTTCTTCCTCAGTGGCGGCTGGTTCCGCGCCTGGCGTGAACGCCATCGCCGCCATTGAGTCAGGCGAAGATCGTCACCGTCTGCCGACTCATGGCAATCAGTTCACCATCGGCGCTCCACAGCTTGGCGGCGACATGGCCGTAACCGTCAGCCGCATACTCGATGTCCGCCAGGTATTGGCAGAAATCCAGCGTGCTCAAATCGCGTAACGGCTGAACGAATTCGATGGTCCAGGTCAGCGTGCTGCCCGGTGCCGGTTTCTTCAGATACGGCAACAGCGCGGGTGGCCAGGCATCGACCAGCGCCAGCAGGTGCGCTTCGTTGACCGGCTCTTCCTTCACATCCCCACGCAGGCGCACCCAGCCGCCCATCAGCCGCGATTGATTGCCGGTGAACGGCATCCCGCCAACGCTCCAGCGCATCGCCAGATGACGCATGAACTCGGGGGTTACGCCTTTGATGTACGGCAGTTCCTGGCAGTCGTCCCAGTGTTTCATCTCCGGCGCCGGATAGGCTTCCACCGCCACTTCCGACGGCCGCGAAGCCCCGAAGCTGCCTTGCACCATCGTCACCACCTGACCGTTCTGCACCGCGCGCCCCAGCACCTGGCTGACCGCTTTGCCTTCGCGCAGCACCTCGACTTGAAAGCTCACCGGCACTTCGGGCTCGACCGGGCCGACAAAGGTGATCGCCAGCGAACGCACCGGCCGGTCGGCCGGCACTTGGGTGCGCATCACTTCAAATTGCAGCGCAGCCACCAACCCGCCAAAACTGGCCCGGCCCTGCCCCCACTCCGCCGGAATCGTGACCTCCGGTTGACGACGGACAGCATCGATCAGATCGCAAAAGCGCATGGAAACCTCGGACACGAAAAAGGGAATGACCGGATCTTAACCAGCGCGGCAGAGCGGCGCAGCGTCCATTCCGGTCAAAGAGACTGACAGATAAGACAGCGATGCTGCGCGCCAGCGGGTTTCAGGACTTGAAGCAGGCTGCGCTGAGTTTTTCCAGCACCCGGTCCGCCTTGCTTTCGGCCTGGATCATGGTCGCCTGCCAGGTGGCGACGCAGGGTTGCAGATCCGGCTCCAATTCGGCGCGGGCCAGCCATTGCCAGCAATCGTGCCAGTCACCGAGGGCGCCTTGCGCGGATTTCAAACGGGGCAATGCGGCTTCCGGCAGACGATCGAGTTCCGGATAGGCCTCGATACCATAGCGCACGCGCTTGATCAGCAGGCGCAGGCGATGGCGGTCGTGGGCCGGGTCGTGCAGCGCCACGTCGAGGTTCTTCCATTGTTTGCCGAGACGTTTTTCGATGCGTTTGTCCAGGCGCTTGAGCAATCCCTGGCGCTGGGACGCACGCAGAAAACGCGGAAAGGCATCGAGGATCATCAGCAGCGACGCCACTTCGGCACTGGCCGCCAGTGTCGGATAAGCCTCGGCCATCTGCGCCATGCGCCGTTGCGCAGCTTCGGGCTGATCATGCTTGATCAACCACGCCGCCAGCACCTCGCGGTCGCGCCACGGCGTGGTCAGTTGTCCGACGCTGGCCGCCGTGCTTTCCAACTGTTCGACACCGGGCAAGCCGCGCAACGGTCGCAACAGACTGCGCAAGCGCCGCACGGTAGTGCGCAAGTCGTGCAGCGCTTCAGGGTCGGTCCGCGCGGTCAGACGCGCCTGACAGGCCAGCAGCCGCACTTCCAGGCTCAGGACATGGGCCACCAACCGGTCAACCAACGCAGACATCGCTTGCTCCAGAATTCAATGACTTTGCACGAGTGTGCGCCGGCGCAAGCGACCTGCCCTTGCGCCACGTCAGCAGCTTAGCGCCCGGCGCGGGATTCGCGAATGTAGAAACGCGCTTTTTCGGCTTTCCTGGTGCAGCCTTCGAATCCCTCGAATTGCTGCTGGGTCTTGGCGGCTGTCAGCAACGACAACGCCTTGGAGTAACTGACCGTACCGGCGAAACCCTCGGCCTTGGCCAGATCCAGTTCATGCCACGCCGCGTCGAGCTGACTGCCGCAGCTGTCGCGGTAAGCGGTCTTGCCGGCGCAACCGGCCAATGCCAGTGCCATCAACGGCACACAGATCCAGGCTTTCATCACTCACACCTCAAAGATAGGTCAACAGTCGTGCAGGTAAGACGGTGCGCCAGCGAAAAAGTGCCTTGGGCCCCGCCATTGCGCCGCACTGCAAAAGATAACGCCGACGGGTCATGAAGTATCGAAAAAACGACGCCATCGCCGCCTCGAGCGACCCCGCCGATTGAAGCCCGGCCCTCGATGGGTGCATTGTGCAACCTTGTCGGGAGGAAGTTGGATGAAAAAGCGTGTCGCACTGGTGCTGGGCTCCGGTGGCGCCCGGGGCTATGCCCATATCGGGGTCATTGAAGAGATCGAACGACGGGGCTATGACATCAGTTGTATTGCCGGCTGTTCAATGGGGGCCGTGGTCGGCGGAATCTACGCCGCCGGCAAGCTCGACGAGTATCGCAACTGGATCGAAAGCCTGGATTACCTCGACGTGCTGCGCCTGGTGGACGTCAGCTTCCGCCTCGGTGCGATCCGTGGCGAAAAAGTCTTCGGCCATATCCGCAAGATCGTCGGCGAGATCAACATCGAAGACCTGCGCATTCCCTACACCGCCGTAGCCGCCGACCTCACCAACCAACAGGAAATCTGGTTCCAGGAAGGCTGCCTGCATCAGGCCATGCGAGCTTCGGCGGCGATTCCCAGCCTGTTCACCCCGGTGATGCAGGGCAACCGGATGCTGGTGGACGGCGGCATTCTCAACCCGTTGCCGATCGTGCCGGTGGTGTCGAGCCATTGCGATCTGATCATCGCGGTCAATCTCAACTCGACCAACCAGCGCCATTACAAACTGCCGGTGATCCAGCGCCCCGCCGCGTTCCGCACGCGCTTCGACAGCCTGATCACTTCGCTTGGTTCAAAGATGCCGTTCCGCCGCAAACAGGCCGAGCAATTGCTGATGCTGGAACAGGAAGCGCTGCGTGCCGAAGCGGCGGAGATCAATCCATGGGTCGAAGGCGCTGAACCGGAAGCCCAGCAACCGGCCGCCGCGCCTGAGCGCGACGGCGCACCGAAATCCGCCACCGGATCATTCATCGTCGATAACGTCGGGCCGGCTTCATTGCTTGATCTGATCAACCAGAGTTTCGAGGTGATGCAGACCTCGCTGGCGCAGTACAAGATCGCCGGGTATCCGCCGGACATCCTGATCAACGTGCCGAAACGAGTGTGCCGGTTCTTCGAGTTCTACAAGGCGCCGGAACTGATCGCGCTGGGTCGCGAGATTGCCCGGGATACCCTCGACCGCTATGAGAGCGAACAGAACTAAAGGCTGCTCTCGCTCAACAAGCGATAACCGACGCCAGCCTCGGTCACGATAAACCGGGGCCGGGTTGGATCGTCTGCCAGTTTCTGCCGCAGATGCCCGACCACGATCCGCAAGTAGTGGCTGTCCTCGGTGTGGGTCGGGCCCCAGATGTCCTTGAGCAATTGCTGCTGGGTGATCACCCGCCCCGGATGCCGCGCCAGTTGCGCCAGCACTGCGTATTCCTTGCGGGTCAGAGCGACCTCGACGCCGTCGAGCAGTACCCGGCGATACGCCAGGTCCACGGTCAGCGGGCCGAAATTCAACGCGGCCTGCTGCGCCTCGCCTGCCGGTGCCTGACGCAGCAACGCGCGCACCCGGGCAAGAAATTCCTGAATGCCGAACGGCTTGGTCACGTAGTCATTGGCGCCGCCATCCAGTGCCTGGACTTTCTGCCCTTCGCTGGCGCGCACCGACAGCACCAGCACCGGCGCCGTGGCCCATTCGCGAAACTCGCGCAGCACTTGCTGGCCGTCCATGTCCGGCAGGCCGAGGTCGAGTACCAGCAGGTCCGGTTTGTTCAGCGCCGCCTGGGCCAGGCCCTCGGCGCCGGTGCCGGCCTCCAGCACTTTGTAGCCCTGGGAAGCGAGGCTGATGCGCAGAAACTTGCGGATCTGCGGTTCGTCATCGATGACCAAAATGGTCGCGGTCTGGCTCATGAGTTCACATCAACACAAAAGAGTGGCAAGAGAGTAGCGCAGCGCGGATCAGGCTTCACCGTCCATCCCCGGTTGCGTCTGCAACGGCAGGTGCAGGGTGATGCAGGTGCCACGCCCGTCGATGCCGTCGCCGACACTGATCCGCCCGCCGTGGGCACCGACCATGCCCTGACAGATCGCCAGCCCCAACCCCGTCCCCTGCCCGCCCCGATCACCTCGGGCGGCGGTGTAGAACATGTCGAAAATCTTCGCCCGCTCATCCACCGGAATCCCCGGCCCTTCATCGCTCACCGAGAAAAACACCTCGCTGTCATCCGCCCCGGCGCGCAGTTGCAGACGGCCGTGGGACGGCGAGAATCGTGCGGCGTTTTCCAGCACGTTGACCAGCGCCTGTTCGATCAACGCGGCATGCACGTACAACAGCGGCAACTCGGCCGGTACATCGGTGCTCACTTGCAACGACGACAACACCGCCCGCAGACGATTGAGCGCACTGCCGACGATGTCCGCCGGCGACACCCAGTCCCGCGCCAGCTTCAGGGCGCCGTGGCCGAGACGGGTCATGTCCAGCAGGTTCTGGATGTAGCGATCGAGACGTTCGGCTTCATCGCGAGTGCCTTCGAGCAATTCGCGGCGATCCTCCAGCGGGATCGCTTCGCCGAGGGCCAGCAGGCTGTCGATGCTGCCGCGCATCGAGGTCAGCGGCGTGCGCAGATCGTGGGACACCGAGGCCAGCAAGGCGCTGCGCAGTTGCTCGGTTTCGCCGTGCAGGCGCGCGGCTTCCAGATCATCGGCCAGTTGTGCTCGGGCCAAAGCTTGAGCCAGCGGCTGGCTCAACGCGGTGAGCAAACGACGACGCTGGCCGCTCAAGGTCTGGCCCTCTTTGGCACACACACCGAGCAGCGCCAGCGGTCCGTCTTCCACCGACAGCGGCCACCACCACCAGCGGCCGAACGGCAGCGTGCCGGTGCCCATGCCCGCCGGTTGATCGTGCTGCCAGGCCCAGTCGGCGGCGGCGCGTTCGGATTCAGTGAATTGCAGCGGCCCGCCGGTTTCGACTTTCCAGCCGCCCTGCCCGTCGCGATTGAGCAGGCACAGTTGCAGATCGCTCCAGCCATTGAGGTGCTGCGCGGCGGCGCTGACCACGGCCTGACGGTCAGTGGCGGCAGTGAGTTTGCGCGACAGGTCGAGCAGTTCGGTGGTCTCTTCCTGGGTGTCGCGCAACGCCTGCAATTGCCGGCGCTGGCGGGCCGCGAGGTTGCCGGTGAGCGCCGCCATCAGCAGGAAGAACAGCAAGGTCAGCACGTCTTCTTCGCGCTGGATGCTGAAGGAGAAATTCGGCGGGATGAACAGAAAGTCATAGGTCAGAAACGACAACGCCGCACAGGCCAGCGCCGGGCCGAGACTGCTGCGCACCGCCACCAGCAACACCGCCGCCAGAAACACCAGCGAGATGTTCGGCAGCGGCAGCACGCTGGACACCGCCCACGCCAGCGCACTGGCCAATACCGTGGCGACCAGCGCCAGCGCATAGTCGAACCACACCAGCGTCGGTGCTGAACGCGGGCGCGGTTGATGCTGTTGCTGATCGCTGTCCAGCACGTTGATTTCCAGACCGTGGGCCTGACGCAGCAGACGCGCCGCCAGCCCACCCCCGAACAGACGCCTGCGCAGGCGCGGTCGCGACTGGCCGACCAGCACCAGACTCGCCCGCCGTTCAGCGGCATGCTGGATCAGGGTTTTCGCCACTTCGCCGGCCCGCAGCAGCACCACTTCGCCGCCGAGGCGTTCGGCCAGTTGCTGGGCGCTTTGCAGGCGCAGGCGCGATTGCTCGTCGCGCACGCTGCCGTTGTCGACGTGCACCAGACTCCACGGCAAATGCCGACGCTGGGCGACCCGGCTGGCATGGCGCACCAGCCGTTCGGCCTGGGCATCGCCGTCGACCCCGACCAGCAAGCGCCCGCGCACCGCTGGCGCGGCCTGGCCGAGCTGACGATAGCCCTGAGCGAGATCGTTATCGACCTGCGCGGCAGCGGTCTGCATCGCCAGTTCGCGCAGCGCAGTGAGGTTGGTCTGGGTGAAAAATGCATCGATCGCCGCCCGCGCCTGTTCCGGCACGTAGACCTTGCCTTCGCGCAGGCGCTCGAGCAGTTCGCGGGGCGGCAGGTCGATCAGCAGCAGTTCGTAGGCTTCCTGCAGCACCCAGTCCGGCAGGGTTTCGCGCACCTGCACGCCGGTAATGCCGCGCACCTGATCGTTGAGACTTTCCAGGTGCTGGACGTTGACCGTGGTGTAGACGTCGATGCCGGCGGCGAGCAGTTCCTGAATATCCTGCCAGCGTTTGGCGTGACGGCTGCCGGGGGCGTTGCTGTGGGCGAGTTCGTCGACCAGCACCAGTTTCGGCCTGGCGGCGAGCAGGCCGTCGAGGTCCATTTCTTCGAGCGTCACGCCGCGATATTCCGAGCGCACCAGCGGCAGTTGCGGCAGGCCGCCGAGCAGCGCTTCGGTTTCAGCGCGGCCGTGGGTTTCGACCACCCCGGCGATGACTTTCACGCCTTGGCGCAGCTGGCTGTGGGCGGCCTGCAGCATCGCGTAGGTCTTGCCCACGCCTGGCGCTGCGCCGAGAAAAACCTTGAGCCGGCCGCGTCCGTCGCGGGGCAGTTCTGCTAACAGCGCGTCGGCGCGGCCGGAGTCACTCATGCTTGAAGCTCTCTTCCTGATGTTTGTGTATTGCCTGGACTGCCGTCATCGCTGGCAAGCCAGCTCCCACATGGGGAATGCGTGCTCCTGTGGGAGCTGGCTGGCCAGCGATTGGCAGCGCCACCGACTCAGAGCTTTTCCAGCGCCATGTTCAGCGCCAGCACATTCACCACCGGCGGACCCACCAGCGGCTGTTCGATGTGCGCGTCGAGCAACTGCTGCAAGGTCGCCACCGGCAGATTGCGCGCTGCCGCAACACGCGCCAGTTGATAGGCAATCGCCGCCGGTGGCAAGTGCGGATCGAGGCCACTGCCGGAGGTGGTCACCAGCGCCAGCGGCACCGGACCCTGACCGGGCACCTGCTGCTTGTTGGCGTCGTCGATCACCCGAGTGGCCAGCGCCGGGTTGCTCGGCGACAGGTTGCTCGCACTGCTCGACACGGTGGCAAAGGCACCGGCCGATGGACGCGGATGGAACCAGGCATCGCCGACAAAATCCTGAGCGATCAGCGACGAGCCACGCACCTTGCCTTCGGCGTCGCGCACCAGACTGCCGTTGGCCTGCTCGGGGAAGGCAACTTGCGCGACGCCCGTAACTACCAGCGGATAGGCAACGCCGGTGACCAAGGTCATCAGCACCAGCAAGCTCAGGGCCGGACGTAACATTGTGGACATTTCAAAATCCTCGAATTCATGCTTGAAGCGGTGTGCCCGGCACACCGCTGTTCAGGTTCAAACCAGATGCAACGCCGTCAACAGCATGTCGATCGCCTTGATCCCCACGAACGGCACCAGAATCCCGCCCAGGCCATAGATCAGCAGATTGCGACGCAGCAGCGCCGCCGCGCTCGCTGCCTGCACCCGCACACCACGCAGGGCCAACGGAATCAGCACCACGATGATCAAAGCGTTAAAGACGATGGCCGACAGGATTGCGCTCTGCGGACTGCTCAACTGCATGATGTTCAGCACGCCGAGCTGCGGGTAGATCGCGGCAAACAGGGCCGGCAGGATCGCGAAATACTTGGCCACGTCGTTGGCGATGGAAAAGGTCGTCAGCGCGCCACGGGTCACCAGCAATTCCTTGCCGATCTGCACCACGTCCAGCAGCTTGGTCGGATCGCTGTCGAGGTCGACCATGTTGGCTGCTTCGCGCGCGGCCTGCGTGCCGTCGTTCATCGCCATGCCGACGTCAGCCTGGGCCAGCGCCGGGGCGTCGTTGGCGCCGTCACCACACATCGCGACCAGACGACCGTCGTTCTGCTCGTGACGGATGCGCGCCAGTTTCTTCTCCGGTGTGGCTTCGGCCAGTACGTCGTCGACGCCCGCTTCAGCGGCAATCGCGGCAGCGGTCAGCGGGTTGTCGCCAGTCACCATCACCGTGCGAATCCCCAGTTTGCGCAGCTCGGCGAAACGCTCGCGGATGCCTGGCTTGACCACGTCTTTCAGATGAATCGCACCGAGCAATTTGCCGTCGGCACAAACCAGCAACGGGGTGCCGCCGCTCTGGGCGATCTTGTCGATTTCCCGGGACAGCGCCGGGGCCAGATCCTTGCGTTGCTGACCAAGGAAGGCCAGCAGCGAATCCACCGCGCCCTTGCGGAATACACGGCCCTGGTAGTCGACACCGGACAAGCGGGTTTCCGCGCTGAACGGCACGGCATTCAGGGTTTCCGGCGAAGGTTCCGGCTGCGGATTGGAGCCGCGCAGGTACTCGACGATGGACTTGCCTTCAGCGGTTTCGTCAGCCAGCGAGGCGAACAGCGCGCCTTCGGCCAGTTCACGGGCGTTCACACCCGGCGCGGCATATACCGCACTGCAACGACGGTTACCGAACGTGATGGTGCCGGTCTTGTCCAGCAGCAACACGTGCACGTCACCCGCCGCTTCCACCGCGCGACCGGACTTGGCGATCACGTTCAGGCGCACCAGACGATCCATCCCGGCAATCCCGATCGCCGACAGCAGACCACCAATGGTGGTCGGAATCAGCGTGACCAATAACGCCACCAGGAACACCAGCGGCAGGCTGCCGTTGGCGAAGTGGGCGAACGGTTGCAGGGTCACGACCACCAGCAGGAAGATCAGGGTCAGGCCGATCAGCAGGATGTCCAGCGCCACTTCGTTCGGGGTCTTCTGGCGTTTGGCGCCTTCGACCAGCGCGATCATCCGATCCAGTGTCGATTCGCCAGGATTGGCGGTGATCTTCACCAGCAGCCAGTCGGACACCAGCCGGGTGTTGCCGGTGACGGCGGAACGGTCGCCACCGGACTCGCGAATCACTGGCGCCGATTCACCGGTGATCGCCGCTTCGTTGACCGCCGCGATGCCTTCGATGACCTCGCCGTCACCGGGGATCATCTCCCCCGCTTCGACGCGCACCACATCGCCCTTGCGCAGGCTGGTGGCCGGTACGACCTGGAAGCTGCCGTTGGCGAGTTTGCGTCGGGCGCTGAGGCCTTCGCTGCCGGCCTTGAGGCTGTCGGCGCGGGCCTTGCCGCGACCTTCGGCCAGCGCTTCGGCGAAGTTGGCGAACAGCACGGTGAACCACAGCCACAGGGCGATTTGCGCAGCAACGAAGGTCGGCACGCTGCTGTCGGGAATGAAGCACAGCACGGTGGTCAGGATCGCTGTCAGTTCGACCACCAGCATCACTGGCGAGCGCTGCAACTGGCGCGGGTCGAGCTTGACGAACGCTTGCACCAGCGCCGGGCGCCACAGGGCGCTGATCGCGGTTTTCGGAGCTTCAGCCGACTTGGCAGCTGCCGCTGGTTTTGAAGCTGGAACATGCATATTCATGATGGATTCCTTAGAAGCCCATGCTCAGGTGTTCGGCAATCGGGCCGAGCGCCAGGGTCGGCAAGAAGGTCAGGCCGCCCACCAGCAAAATGGTCACGGTCAACAGGGTCACGAACAGCGGGCCGTGGGTCGGGAAGCTGTTCTGGCCGATCGGTGCGGTTTTCTTCATCGCCAGGCTGCCGGCCAGGGACAGTACCGGGAGGATGTAACCGAAGCGACCAATCAACATGCCCAGACCGAGCATCAGGTTGTGGAACGCAGTGTTGGCACCGAAACCGCCGAACGCCGAACCGTTGTTCGCGCTGGCCGAGGTGTAGGCGTAGAGCAACTGACTGAAACCGTGCGGACCGGGGTTGCTCACCGCCGCCACCGGACCCGGCAGGCTGGCGGCAATCGCGCCCAGCACCAGCACGCCGACCGGCATCACCAGCAGGGTCACCACCAACAGTTGCACTTCGCGGGCCTGGAGTTTCTTGCCGAGGTATTCCGGGGTGCGACCAATCATCAGACCGGCGAGGAAGACCGCGATCAGCACGTTCAGCAACATGCCGTAGAGCCCCGCGCCGACGCCGCCGAAGATCACTTCGCCGACCATCATGTTGACCAGCGCGACCATGCCGCTGAGCGGGTTGAGGCTGTCATGCATACCGTTGACCGAGCCGTTCGACGCGGCAGTAGTGGTCACCGACCAGAGCACCGTGGCGGTGGTGCCGAAGCGTGCTTCCTTGCCTTCCAGCGGTGCGGTCTGTTCGACGGCAACGTTGTTCAGCGCCGGGTTCGGCTGATATTCGGCCCACAGCGAAGTGGCGCCGCCGATGATGAACAGCGCGAGCATGCAACCGATGATGGCGCGGCTCTGACGCAGGTCCTTCACGTAGTGGCCGAAGGTGAACACCAGCGCGACCGGGATCAGGATGATCGACGCGACTTCGAACAGGTTGCTCCAGGCGGTCGGGTTCTCGAACGGATGCGCCGAGTTGACGCCGAAGAAGCCACCACCGTTGGTCCCCAGTTGTTTGATCGCAATCTGGCTGGCGGCCGGGCCGAGCGGGATCACCTGATCAACGCCCTGCATCGTCACTGCATTCACATATTGGGCGAAGGTTTGCGGCACGCCCTGCCACACCAGGTACAGCGCCAGCAGCAGGCACAGCGGTAGCAAGCCGTAGAGGGTGGCGCGGGTCATGTCGACCCAGAAGTTGCCGAGGGTTTTGGTGGATTTGCGCCCGATGCCACGGCACAGCGCAACCAGCACGGCGAGGCCGGTGGCGGCGCTGACGAAGTTCTGCACGGTGAGGCCGACCATCTGGCTCAGGTAGCTGAGCGACGCTTCGCCGCTGTAGGCCTGCCAGTTGGTGTTGGTCATGAAACTGACGGCGGTGTTGAACGCGAGGGTCCACTCCTGACCCGGCAGGTTTTGCGGGTTCAGCGGCAGGTGATCCTGGAACAGCAGGATCGCGAACAGCAGCAGAAAACCGGCGAGGTTGAACGCCAGCAGCGCCAGCGTGTACTTCTGCCAGCTCTGTTCGTCCTGCGGATTGACCCCGGCGATGCGGTAACAGCCGCGCTCGACCGGGCCGAGAATCGGCGTCAGCCAGGTGCGCTGGCCCTCCATCACCTTGTAGTAGAAGCGCCCGAGGAACGGCGCCGGCAGCAAGACCACCGCGAAGAAAGCGAGGATCAGCCAATAGTCATAACTGTGCATAGCCGCTCCTAAGTCCGATCCGCGCGCAACAGCGCAACCAACAGATAAATGAACAGCCCCACTGCCAATAGCAGTGACACCCCGTCCAGAACGCTCATGGAAGATCTCCGTGTTACGGCGTATTGCCGCGTGTGGAGGCATTGTCGGAAAGGAGGCTGTAAAGGAACGAGAGCGAGGGTGCGCGCGGGGCATAAAGAAAGCGTAAAGAGTGGGTTTACGCGGGCGTTACAGGTGAGTTTTGCGTCGTGTGGACGGGCCTCTTCGCGAGCAGGCTCGCTCACACAATTTGAAATGCGCGCGTCCAGACACCGCTGACACCTGTGGGAGCGGGCTTGCCCGCGAAGACGGCAGCACTGACAACATCGCACCCAACTGGCGCACAACAATGCAGCCATCAAGCCGCGAACATCCCCGATACGACAGCTTTCAGCTCTTTACGACCCGCCAATACAAAATGGCACGCCCACTGCACACGCCCTTCCCCGAGCTTTCCAAACCGTTCAGGGAGCAAACACATGAACACACAACTCAAACCCACGCTGGGCACCTTGCACCTGTGGGGCATTGCGGTGGGGCTGGTGATTTCCGGGGAGTACTTCGGCTGGAGTTACGGCTGGGGCGTCGCGGGAACCCTGGGTTTTCTGGTGACCTCGTTCATGGTCGCGACCATGTACACCTGCTTCATCTTCAGCTTTACCGAACTGACCACGGCGATCCCCCACGCGGGCGGGCCGTTCGCCTACAGTCGCCGCGCCTTCGGTGAAAAAGGCGGGCTGTTTGCCGGACTGGCGACACTGATCGAATTCGTCTTCGCCCCGCCGGCGATTGCCTTGGCGATCGGTGCCTACCTGAACGTGCAGTTTCCGGCCCTCGATCCGAAACACGCGGCGGTCGGCGCGTACATCGTCTTCATGGGTTTGAACATTCTCGGTGTGAAACTGGCCGCGACCTTCGAGTTGATCGTCTGCGTACTGGCCGTCGCCGAGTTGTTGGTGTTCATGGGCGTAGTCGCGCCAGCCTTCAGCTTTAGCAACTTCGCGCTGAATGGCTGGGCCGGCTCGGACATCTTCGGTGCTCCGGCGGTTGCCGGGATGTTCGCGGCGATTCCGTTCGCGATCTGGTTCTTCCTCGCCATCGAAGGCGCCGCCATGGCCGCCGAAGAAGCCAAGGACCCGAAACGCACGATTCCCAAGGCCTACATCAGCGGCATTCTGACCTTGGTGTTGCTGGCCATGGGCGTGATGTTCTTCGCCGGTGGCGTCGGTGACTGGCGCACCCTGTCGAACATCAACGACCCGCTGCCTCAGGCGATGAAAACAGTGGTCGGCGACAACTCCGGCTGGCTGCACATGCTGGTCTGGATCGGCCTGTTCGGGCTGGTGGCGAGTTTCCACGGGATCATTCTTGGCTACTCGCGGCAGTTCTTCGCCCTCGCCCGCGCCGGTTACCTGCCCGCCTCGCTGGCGAAGCTGTCGCGCTTTCAGACCCCGCACCGCGCCATCATCGCCGGCGGCGTGATCGGCATCGCGGCGATCTACAGCGACGGCCTGATCAACCTCGGCGGCATGACCCTCACCGCCGCGATGATCACCATGGCGGTGTTCGGCGCGATCGTGATGTACATCATGAGCATGCTCAGCCTGTTCAAACTGCGTAAATCCGAACCGAATCTGGAGCGCACCTTCCGCGCGCCGTGCTATCCGCTGATTCCTATGATCGCACTGGTGCTGGCCGTAGTCTGTCTGGTGGCGATGGCCTGGTTCAATGCGTTGATCGGACTGATCTTCCTCGGTTTCATGGCGGTCGGTTTCGGCTACTTCCTGTTGACCGGCCAGTTGCGCGCCAACGCCCCGGCAGACGCCATGCTCACCGGACTGTAAACCGCGACGGGCATAACCGGCCTAGAATGGAACCACTGCGAATGCACTTCGCTCAAAGTGGTATGCAGCGTTGCACGACGAAACCCTCGCCCGTCGACCTGCCCTTAAGGAGAGCCGTTATGCCCTGGTATGCCTGGTTGATTCTGGTCGTTGCAATCGGCTCGATCGTCGGCGGTCTGATGATGTTGCGTGACACCGCCAACAAGGTCGAATTGACCGATGAACAACGCAAGCGTGTCGCTGAACGCAATGCCGAAGCGGACATCAAGGACGCGCAGGACCGCTGAACGAAAAACCCCGCCTGAATCGGCGGGGTTTGTTTTTTGTCGCGGTTACTTTTCCCACTCGGCCTTGGCAATGTGCAAGCCATGCAGGCCTTTGTACGCTGCACGTTCCGGCTGGCTCCAGCCTTCGAGCAGCGCGTCGTCCAGACGATAGATTTCCACCCCGAGCGGGCGGCACACGGTCAGCGGGTCCTGTGCATCCGGCCCCCACATCGCCAATGACAGATCTCCACCCGGACAGGTCGACAACGCGCACAGCAAGTCGATTTCGGCGAAAAACTCCAGGTAATCGCCCTTCTGCGCCGGACAGGCCTTCATGAAATACAGGTCATCGTGATTCAGGCCGGTGCACTGAAAGATGTTCAGCACGTCATGCACATCGAACTCGGTCAGGCCATGGGGCAACACGGCGCGGGTCAGGTTGGAATGGCAGTGATGATGGAAGTCCTCGCCGGTGAGCATTTTGTTCACATAAGGATCGCAGCGCGTGCCGAGCAAATCGTGCAGGCGCCCGCCGTGCTCGTCGATGCCATAGTCGGCCAGGCTGTCATCGGTGATGGTCACCAGAGGTCGCAGGAAAGGCAGGTTCGACCACAACCGGTCGTGGGTGCTGACATGCGCGCCCTGCAGTTGCCGGGTGCGCGCAGCCCACATCCGTTCGCGTGGATCGTGTGCGTTCCACACATTGAAATCGCCCACCTGGGGCCCGACCGGTGTGGTGACACGAAACACATGCCCCGCCGGCACGTGCCAGGCACGGCCGGTGCGGATCGGCACTTCGAATTGTTCGATCAGCGTGCGCCCGTCCTTGCGGTCGCGAATCCGTTCGTAGAAAGGTGTATTGACCTGTAACGCCGAGCCTTTGCTGACCTGATAGGCGGCCGGGTAGTCTTTGTACATGATTCTCCTGCTCCTCAAGCGATGGCAACTTTGCAAGCTGCAACCACTATCCGTGCCAACCGCTGATGGCTGTTACGAACATGTCGGAGTCACCGGCCGTTTTTTTAGAAGTAGAAGTACAGTCACCATTCAATTTGCATTGGTTAAGATGGCGGTCTTGTTGCGGAGAGTTTAAATGCGTTACTCGCAGGATCATAAAGCCCAGACCCATCAGCGCATTATCAAGGAAGCGTCCGAGCGGTTTCGCAAGGACGGCATTGGTGCGACCGGTCTGCAGCCATTGATGAAAGCGCTGGGCCTGACGCACGGCGGTTTCTACTCGCACTTCAAGTCCAAGGACGAACTCGTTGAAAAAGCCCTGCAAGCGGCCGGCGATCAAGTGGCCTGCTTGTGCGCGGAGATCTTCGCCCAGGAAAACCCGCTGGAGCTGTTCATCGACACCTACCTGTCCGAGTGGCATCAGACCACGCCGCATGAAGGCTGCCCGCTGGTTACCATTTCATCGGAGCTGGGGTTGCGCGGCCAGCCGAGCCCGACCAGCGATGAAGTGCTCAAGGCGCGCCTGGACCAGATCGAAGGCACCCTTGAAGGCGAGAACGCCCCCGAGCGCAGCATCGTTATCATGGCGACGCTGGCCGGAGCGCTGCTGCTGTCGCGCAGTGTCGCGGATGCCGGGTTTGCGCAACGCATCCTCGACGTCACCCGCGAACATCTAAAACGAACGGAAGACTAAGCCTGCCAGCGCTTGAACAATACGCTGGCATTGACCCCGCCAAATCCGAAACCGTTGGACAACGCATATTCGATCGGTATTGACCGCGCCTGACCGTGGACGATATCCACGCCTTCGCTGGCCGGATCGGGATTTTCCAGGTTGAGGGTCGGCGGAACGATTTGATCGCGGATCGCCAACAGCGTGAAGATTGCTTCCAGACCTCCCGCCGCGCCCAGCAAATGCCCCGTCGCGGATTTGGTCGAGGTCACGGCGATTGCGTTTTGCGCACCAAACACCGACTTGATTGCGGCCAACTCACCGAGGTCGCCCACCGGCGTCGAAGTCGCATGCGCGTTCAGATGCTGCACCTGATCCGGCGTTATGCCGGCCTGGGCCAGCGCCAGTGTCATCGCCCGGCGAGCGCCGCTGCCATCTTCCGGCCCGGCGGTCAGGTGATAGGCATCGGCGCTGGTGCCATATCCGACCAGTTCGACCAGCGGCTGTGCGCCGCGCGCCAGTGCGTGCTCCAGCGACTCGATCACCAGCAGCCCGGCGCCCTCGCCCATCACGAACCCGTCACGTCCGCTGTCGAACGGGCGCGAGGCGCGTTTGGGCGTGTCGTTGTAGCCACTGGACAAAGCCCGCGCTGCCGCAAAACCGGCAAGACTGACGCGATCGATGCAGGCTTCCGCACCGCCGCACACCGCGATGTCGGCCTCACCGGCACGAATCAGCCGGGCCGCATCACCGATCGCCTGCACGCCGGCGGCACACGCGGTGACCGGCGCACCGAGCGGGCCCTTGAGACCGTGCTGGATCGAGACATGTCCCGCCGCAAGGTTGACCAGAAACGACGGGATGGTGAACGGCGACAAGCGTCGCGGGCCACGGCTGTCGGTGGTGCGCACCGCATCGGCGATCGCGCCGAAGCCGCCGACACCGGAGCCTATGATCGTGGCCGTGCGCTCCTGAGCGCGGGGTTCGGTGGGATGCCAGCCCGCTTGCTCAAGCGCCTGCCGTGCAGCCTCCATCGCGAACAGAATGAAACGGTCCATTTTCTTCTGTTCTTTGGGTGGCGTGGCGCGATCCGGATCGAAACCCGCATCGGCGTCCTCCTCCATCGTCGGCACCACACCGCCGACCCGGGTCGGCAGATCGGCAATTACCGCTTCCGGCAAGTTTCGCAACCCCGAACGCCCGGCCAGCAGGCGCTGCCAGACGACTTCGACACCGCTTCCCAAGGGCGAAACCAGGCCCATACCCGTGACAACTACTCGACGCTGATCCATATCGGGTTGACCTCTCTCGACTTGATTTACTTGTAACGGCTGGCGGCCGAGCTATGGGACAGATTGGGCGCCATCACATGACGGGCAGCGACGAAGGCTTGCCATTCCCCGGCATCGGGCAGCGAAGGAATCGTGACGAGCTCGCCCTGATCCAGACCGGACAACGCGGCATCGACCATCTCGCCGGCCTCCATGACCATCTCCGCAGGAATACCGCTGGCATCAAAACCGGAGCGCTCCCAGATTTCGGTGCGCGTCACTCCAGGCAGAACCGCTTGCACCTTGACACCTGTGCCTTCGAGTTCCGCATTCAGCGTTTGGGAGAGGCTCAATACATAAGCCTTGCTGGCACTGTAGGTGGCATTGAAACGCTCAGGAAACAGGGCAACCACCGATGCAATGTTGATGATCGTGCCGCGCCCGGCGCTGGTGAAAGCAGCGGCGGCGGCCGAAGCCAGTCGGGTCAGGGTCGTGACATTCAGCTGGATCAGCTTCTCCAGTTCATCGGGATCGGCGTTGGCCAGCAATCCGTTGGATGCTACGCCAGCATTGTTGACCAGTAGCGTAATGCTGGAATCGCTGCGCAGACGCTGCTCAAGCTTGATCACATCATCCTTTTGCGTCAGATCAGCCTTGAGCACTTCAACCTCAACGCCATGGACGTCTCGCAGTTTGCTCGCAGCCGATTCCAGACGCGCCTTGTCACGAGCGACCAGCAGCAGATCGAAACCACGCGCCGCCAGTCTCTCGGCGTACACCGCACCAATACCGGAAGAAGCGCCCGTGACCAGCGCCGTACCTTGGGATTTCGGGGAATTCATGACGATACTCCTGGGATGCGTGAGGAATGAACGACCGCTGAAAAGCAGAAGGCTTCAGTGGCGACTGAAATTATTATAGGCATAATCTGAAACCAATATGATAGCCGTAATTTTCTATTTTCCGACGGAAAGGCTGTAACCCTCTTGCGGTGTACTCAGGAACCGGCAAGCAAAAAGGGCCGGTCAATGACCGGCCCCTTGGCGTTGAACAATCAGCTTAGTTCACTTCCAGCTTGTCGCGATTGCGATCCAGGATCGCCTTGCCGATGCCTTTCACTTCCAGCAGTTCATCCACGGACGCAAATGGCCCGTTTGTTTCACGATAAGCAACAATCGCTTTCGCCTTGGCCTCGCCCACGCCTGCCAATTCCTTTTGCAGAGTGGCCGCGTCGGCACCGTTCAGATCGACCTTATGATTTTCAGAAGTGGCTGATACGCCCATCACCAAAGGCGCCTTGCTCGCATCAGAAGAAGCCGAAGGCGCAGCAATGGCGGCAATCGAGGCGCTGGTCAGCAAGGCAAAAATCAGGGAGTAGAAATATCCGGTACGCATAAGTGACGCTCCATCATCAATTGAGAAAGCAGCTTTTCCGAAGCTGCTCTCCAAACTTAGGCGATGATGGGAGCCTGTCAAAAACGTGTCCGTTACAGGATGTGAAACAATCAGGGCTCCAAGCGCCGCTGCTGGTAAATCCAGTCCACGATCTCACCGTCAGGGGAATACCCGCTGACAGTCTCTCGCAGCAACTGACGGACGCGCGAATAATCATCTTTTTCGACGGCAGTGAGGAGCTCGGCCAGCTTGCCTTTCAGCACATCCCAAGGCAAGTGATCTTCATTGGCGGTCATGATCATCGGATGAGGCGTGGCGGCGACATTATCGCCGATCAACAGCTCTTCATAGAGCTTCTCTCCTGGCCGCAGCCCGGTGAATTCGATGGAAATGTCACCTTGCGGATTACGCTCGGAACGAATGCTCAGACCCGAAAGATGAATCATTTTTTCGGCCAGCTCGACGATTCTGACCGGCTCACCCATGTCCAACACGAAGACATCACCCCCCTGCCCCATCGAACCCGCCTGGATGACAAGCTGGGCCGCTTCGGGAATGGTCATGAAGTAACGGGTGATTTTCGGATGGGTGACCGTCAGCGGACCGCCTGACTTGATCTGGCTGTGAAACAGAGGAATAACAGACCCGGACGAACCCAGCACGTTGCCAAAGCGAACCATGGTAAAGCGGGTCTTGTTGACACGAGACACGTTGGCCTTGTCGCCGAACAGCACAGGGGCCACTTCACGGCTCAACGCCTGGAGCGTCATCTCGGCCAGACGCTTGGTGCTGCCCATGACGTTGGTCGGACGCACGGCCTTGTCGGTCGATATGAGAACGAAGTTCGAAACCCCCGACTGCAACGCCGCCTGCGCTGTGTTGAGGGTTCCGATGACGTTATTGAGCACCCCTTCGGCAATATTGTGCTCGACCATCGGCACGTGCTTGTAAGCTGCCGCATGGTAGACCGTGTCGACTTTCCAGGTTCGCATGACATCGAGGAGTTTGTCCTGATGGCGGATGGAGCCCAGGATCGGCAAGAGGCGAACCGGCACCGACTCGCGGACACCACGCTGCTCCAGCTCCGAAAGGATGCTGTACAGATTGAACTCACTATGTTCGAACAATAGAAGAGTAGTGGGTGCATGCGCAAAGATCTGCCGGCACAACTCCGACCCGATCGAGCCCCCAGCCCCCGTGACCATCACCGTCTTGCCCTTGATGCAACGTTCGAGCAGATCCGGTTGCGCTGGAACTGCGTCACGCCCGAGCAGGTCTGCGATGTCGACTTCCTGAATGTCTTCGACTTTTACCCGTCCGCTGGCCAAATCGGTAAAGTTCGGAACACTGCGCACATGCAGCGGGAAACCTTCCAGCACATTTAGAATTTCGCGGCGACGCGCGCGAGTCGACGATGGCAGTGCCAGCAGGATTTCCTGAGCCCCCGTCACATCGATCATTTGCTGGATATGCTTGGGCTTGTAGACCTGGAGTCCGGAAATGGAGCGGTCGGCAATGCTGGCGTCATCATCGATGAAAGCAACCGGGCGCATGACCCGGCCCATACGCAGCGCCGCGACCAATTGATTGCCCGCCACACCCGCACCATAGATCGCGACCTTGGTCAGCCCGTCATCCCGGTTGGTAAAGGGTACATGCTGCACCGTATTGAACCAGTCACCCATGAAATATTGACGCATGCACAGACGCAATCCGCCAATGATGACAAGGCTCAGCCACCAGTAATTGAAGATGATCGAGCGGGGTATGACCGCCTCGTGGTTGCTGTACCAGTAAACCACGAGCGCCAGAATCAACGACGAAAGGCTGACAGCCTTGATGATTGCAACCAGGGCATCATTGCCGAAATAACGCATCACGGCACGGTACATGCCGAAACGGACGAACAGCGGGATCGCGATCAGAGGCGCGCAAGTGAACAACCAGAAATGAACGCGCAAAGGGTTATACATGTCATCAATGCCCAGACGCACGATGAATGCCAACCAGAGCGCCAGCCAGACCAGCATGCAGTCAGTTGCCACTTGCAACAGCCGCTTTTGCCGCCGGGGCAGACTCAGTAAGAAAACCCTAAATTTATCCATAAATATCCAGTCGCTCTCCCGACGATGCCTGCTCACAAAACCTGCGCGCCATTGTACGTAAATGGAAACACAGCGCGTTGTGAAATATTGGCAATATCTCGTTGCAAACCGTTGTCATCCGCAACCGCCTACCCGAGTTTCTTGTAGTGAGACAATTCGAAGCTGTCAATGTTGCCCCGGATCTGGCTCTTTCATGTATAGCCATCCGGGCCGCAAACTTCATGGTCAGCATGACAATCCACGTCGAGAAATTGCGCCTTGCCCCTCGCCTTTGCTGTTTCATCCATGTAACGCCACTAATGGCGTCAGCGTTGAAGTGAAACGTCAGTCCCGACATGCCGTCGTACTCCCTGCACCCGAATCGATGAATGGAAAGCGTCAGCTCCGTGTCAAGACGGGCACTGGCACGCGTGCAAGCCGGCAAAGACGCGGGAAAACGGAGATTACAGGGTGAAATGGCAGGGCCCAATACGATACCATGCGCGGCGCGGTCGAGACGCTGGGCTGTCAACGCTGGCCAAACCGATCTAGCAGCCTTCCGTTCCCTCTGGTTGAGGCGAAATTCATGGATTCGTACCGGTAAAACCATAAGGCACCGCCCAGGCTTACCGGAAAAATGGACAGTCACTCCTCGCTATAAAAATTGAACGTCAATAGGCCACCTGCACAAGAAGTCGAGTCAAACCCCTGATGCAAAATTATTCAGCAAACCCTGTAGAGATGATTAGCAGTTTCTGGCGTAACAAACGCTTGATAATGCAGTTGAGCAAACGCGAAGTACTGGGACGTTATCGTGGCTCGACATTGGGTTTGTCGTGGTCTTTTTTCAACCCGATCTTGATGCTGGTTATTTACACATTCGTTTTTTCAGTTGTCTTCAAAGCGCGCTGGGGTGTATCGGCCGATGAAAGCAAGACTGACTTTGCGATCATTCTTTTTGTCGGACTTCTGATCCATGGCCTGTTCGCTGAATGCATCAATCGCGCACCGGCCCTGATAACGTCCAATGTCAGCTACGTGAAAAAGGTCGTGTTCCCGCTTGAAGTACTTTCATGGGTCACATTCATGTCGGCACTGTTTCACGCCGCCATCAGCCTGTGTGTATTGTTGCTTGCGCAAATCATCATCAATCACAGCGTTCCATGGACAGCATTGCTGCTTCCATTTGTCATGCTGCCGCTGTTTCTCGGCATCATGGGCATGAGCTGGCTGTTCGCCTCGCTCGGCGTTTATCTGCGCGACATCGGCCAGATCACAGTGATGTTCACTACCGTGATGCTGTTCATGTCTGCCGTGTTTTTTCCGATCACTGCATTGCCGGAAAAATATCAATTCTGGATCCGCATCAATCCACTGGCCTACATCATCGAGCAGAGCCGCAACGTGCTGATATTCGGCCAGGTTCCGAACTTCATGACCTGGGGCATCATGCTGATTTTCGGGGCCATCATGGCCTGGTGTGGCTTTGCCTGGTTCCAAAAGACTCGCAAGGGGTTTGCCGATGTACTCTGAGCCGGCCATCAGCGTCGAAAACCTGAGCAAATGCTACGAAATCTACGACAAGCCGCACAAGCGACTGCTGCAGATGCTGTTTCGCGGCAAGCGCAAATATTTCAACGAGTTCTGGGCACTCAAAAGCGCTTCGTTCGAAGTCAGGACCGGTGAAACCGTCGGTATCATCGGCAGCAACGGGTCGGGCAAGTCAACCCTTCTGCAGATGCTCTGCGGCACCCTGAACCCGAGCTCCGGCGAGATCAATGTACGCGGCCGTATCGCCGCACTGCTGGAGCTTGGAGCCGGTTTCAACCCGGAGTTCACCGGCAAGGAAAACGTCTATCTGAACGCAGCGATTCTCGGTTTGTCGCTCGATGAGATCAACGAAAGATATGCCGATATAGAAGCGTTCGCGGAAATCGGCGACTTCATCAATCAACCGGTCAAGACCTACTCTTCGGGCATGTACGTGCGCCTGGCGTTCTCCGTGGCCGTGCATACCGATCCGAGCATCCTGGTGGTTGACGAAGCACTGTCGGTGGGCGACGCACGCTTCCAGGCCAAGTGCCTGGATCGTATCAAGCAGATGAAGGACTCGGGCGTCAGCATCCTTTTCGTCTCCCATGACGTAGCGGCTGTCCGCACTCTCTGCGACCGCGCATTGTGGCTGGACAAGGGTACCGTTCGCGCGATCGGTGATGTTTTCCCGGTCACAGCCCAGTACACCGAACACCTGTTTGATCGAGCTCCGGAAAAAAGTCCGGACATTTCATCGCCCGAAGCCACAGTACAACCGCGCCACGTGGAGCAGCCCATCAATCACTGGGGATCACACATCGGGGTGATCGAAAGTGCCGGCATCTTCGATGCCCAAGGGGTGCGCAAGAACCTGTACAACGATCACGAAAAAATGATCATCAAGATCAGGTTCAGCACTCGCGCCTTGAAGTCGACTGAAGGATTGTCGGTGTCGTTCTCTTTGAAGAATCTATCGGGCAGTGACCTTATCGTCGGCACGACCTGGAATGAAAAGCTGACTTTCGAACCTGACAATGGTGAAGGCCAGGAAGTGTGCTTCGAAGTGGACAACTTCCTGTGCTCCGGTGACTACCTGTTAGTTGCCGCCATCGAAAACAGAACTTCGGCCGCCATTCATTACTATGAGTATGTGGAAGGCGCGCAGTATTTTTCTTCGTCATTTATCAGCAATGCCTCGGGATTGTTCATGCCGAGAATATCCATCGCTATCGAAAACGATGCAGTGAGTAAAGGAGCACTTACACCATGAAAAAACCTGCCGACGATTCAATTGAGACTGGTGAAGTCAACTCCAAAGCTTACTGGGATCATCGCTTTGCCAACGACTGGGAAGAAAACTTCGGTCGCGAACAAAGTATCTTCTTCAGTGATGTGGCGGCTAAAAACATCCCGAACTGGCTCATCGCACAAATCAAGGATCAAAACCTGACGATGTGCGATTGGGGCTGCGCGCAGGGCGACGGCACGCAGGCTCTGGCCAAGCGCCTGGAACTGCCGGGCCTCGTCGGCGTGGATTTTTCCTCCGAAGCGATCGAGAAAGCCTCCGCAGCCTACCCGGCCTACAAATTTCTTTGCGAGGACTTTCTGGGCGAAAGAACCAGCGAGACTTGGGACGTCGTGTTTTCATCCAACACGCTCGAACACTTCACTGCGCCGTGGAATGTGCTCAAGCAGGTCAGTACCAAGGCCGGAAAATTCATCGTGCTGCTCCTGCCATTCAGAGAGCAAGAGCTGGAGCAAGAGCTGATCGATGAGCACTTCTACTCCTTCGACTTTAAAAACGTCCCCGCAAGCTTCGGCAAATGGGTATTGACCCACAGCAGCATCATCGACACCTCGCAGGACGAACCCAACTACTGGCGTGGCGAGCAGATCCTGCTGGTGTATTCGAACCTGGACAATGCCCAGAGCACGCAACTGCACTTGCACGATCTCGATATCGAGTCCGACAACTCACGTTGGACCGATCTGAAAGATCGCGTGGCGGCGCAACGTCAACAACTCGAATCCCAACATGGCGAGTTCGAGGAAGCTTTGCGCAATCTGGAAGACCGACAGGCTGAACTGATCGCCACACAGGCCGAAACACTGGCCGCACTGGAGGCCAGCGAAGCGGCGAATCAAGCGACAGTGGAAGCGCACAGAGTCGTTTTCGAACAGCTCAAGCGCGTCGAAGCGCAATACAAACAAGTCATCGACAGTCATTCCTGGAAATTGACCAAACCCTTGCGCCTGGCCCTGCGCATGGCCCGTCACGGCTTTTCGACGGCGGACAAGCGCGCCCTGAAAAACAAGCTCCGCAGCGTCTACCACCGTCTCCCCTTGCCGGCCGCCGTCAGAAAAGCCGTACGACAATCCTATTCGACGGTCGTCGAAACGCCGTTGTCCGCCATGAAGAATCAGGTGTTGAGCGGCAACTCGTTCGATCTGCCGACGCTGCGCCCTGCGCCGCAACAGCAAGGCCTCGCCGACTACATCTTCTGGGGCGTCATCGACTGGCACTTCCGTCACCAGCGCCCGCAACAACTGGCACAAGCGCTGGCCGGTGCGGGTCGGCGGGTGTTCTATGTGTCCGTCAACCTGGTTGACGACCCACGCCCGGGTTTCAAAGTCGAGCAACTGGACGAACATGGCCGGCTGTTCCAGATCAACCTGTACGCCAAAGGCGCCCCGGTGATCTACACCACCGCGCCGGGTGTCGACATCGCCGAGCAGCTCAAAGGTTCGATCGGTCATGTGCTGGACTGGGCGGCAAGCCGTCAGATCGTTTCGATGGTTCAGCATCCGTTCTGGTATGAAACCTGCTCCATGCTGCCGGACAGCGAAGTGGTCTATGACTGCATGGATCACCACGAGGGATTCGGCGACGTTTCCGAAGAAGTGCTGGCGATCGAGCGAGCGCTCATGCGCAACGCCGATATCACGATCACCACCTCCACCTGGCTGGATGAAATCGTATCGCAGCACACGCAAAACCGGATCCTGATTCGCAATGCCGGCGAATTCGAACACTTCGCGGCACGCCCGGCCGACGTATATGTCGACCCTCAGCAACGCAAGATCATTGGCTATTACGGTGCAATCGCCGGTTGGTTCGACCTTGATTTGCTGGAAAGCGTTGCCAAGGCATTCCCTCAGCACTGCATTCTGATGATCGGTGCCGACACCGCAGGCGCCCGGGCCAGACTGGCACATTTGAACAACGTCACGTTCACCGGGGAAATGCCATACAGCGAACTGCCGAAGTACCTGCATGCCTTCGACGTCTGCCTGTTGCCGTTCCAGGTGATTCCGCTGACCCTGGCCACCAACCCGGTCAAGGTCTATGAATACCTCAGTGCCGGCAAACCGGTCGTGTCCGTCGACCTGCCGGAAATCAAGCAATTCGAAAACCTGGTGCATGCCGCGCCGACCACGGAAGAGTTCATCCGTGCGATCAGCGAAGAACTTGATGCACCCGATGCTGCCGCCCGTGTGCCGGCCCGTCAGGCATTCGCCAGAAACCAGACCTGGGGCCACCGCGCCGAACAGATGATCCAACGGATCGAAAACGCGCGAAGCGTGCCCCGAGTCAGTGTGATCGTGGTGACCTACAACAACATCGAACTGACCAAGGCTTGCCTGTCCAGCCTGGATGCGAACACCAACCACGAAAACCTCGAAATCATCGTTGTCGACAACGCGTCGGTGGATGGCACACCGGCACTGCTCAACGATTGGGTCACTCAAGGCGAGAACCGCAGGATCATCCTCAACGAGGATAACCGAGGGTTCGCAGCGGGCAACAACCAGGGCCTGGCCATTGCCGATGGTGAATACCTGGTTCTGCTCAATAACGACACGTTTGTCACACCAGGCTGGATCCGTACGCTGTATCGCCATCTGGAGCGCAACCCTTCGATCGGCATCATCGGCCCGGTGACCAACAACATCGGTAACGAAGCCAAGATCCAGATCAGCTACCAGAACATGGACGAAATGCTGGTTGAAGCAGCGAAGTACACCCACAGCCATATCGGCAAGCTGCAGCACATCCAGACCGCCGCGTTTTTCTGCGTCATGTTTTCCCGCGAAGTCTACGAAGCGGTGGGCCCGCTGGACGAAGCCTTCGGTCGCGGTTTCTTTGAAGATGACGACTACTGCCGTCGCGTCGAGCTATTGGGCAAGACCATTTGCTGCGCTGAGGACGTTTTCATCCACCATCACTTGTCGGCTTCGTTCAATAAGCTTCGAAGCGCCGACCGTCAGGCGCTGTTCGAGCAAAACAAAGCGACCTACGAGGCCAAATGGGGCAAATGGACTCCACACACTTATAAAGACGCAGAAAAGAAATGAGCGGATCCATGAACTCGATGCCACCACCGTTTTTATCAAAGCATTTGAATATTCTTTCGTTTGCGTTGATTTCGGCTGTCTTTTATTTGATGGCGTACTACTCCGTCTCAGGCTTTTTGCCGACGTCCATCCCCGTTCACCATGACGACTACACCAACTATTCGTCTGCCGCCGGCGGCCTGGCCCTGTCCTGGATTCGCCCCCTGTCGACCTGGCTGATCTTCGTGTTCTCCTCGCTGGGGCCGGATTATCTGATCTGGGCGGTACGGATATTCACCGCGACCTATGTCTTCCTTTGCTGGAAAATCCTGATCGAAGTCGTACAACCGCGTCAGTACTGGATCACGCTGGTGTTGTTCGCCGCAGCGTCCCTCTCCACGCCGATCGTTGCCGAATATGCCCGCTACACCGGCATGGTGACGCACATGATGTCCGGATGCCTGGGGCTCGCGGCCGTTTACTTCCTGTTCAAGGACGATCGAGAAACCGGTGATACCTGGCTGTATGTGTCCGTGACCCTGCTGCTGTTGTCCACGCTGGCCAAGGAAGACTTCATCCTCTTCTACGTGTTTTCTTTTACCTATGTCCTGGTGAAATCGGACAAACCGCTCAAGAAACGGATTGTGACCGGGCTGATCGGTCTGGGAGCGTCACTGCTGATGGTTGCCGGGGCGAAGTTTCTCGCTGCGTCCAGCTTCCTGGGTGCCAGCGATGCACAGTCTTCGTACTTCATCGACACCTCCGTGACCGGCGTCGCGAATACCGTGTGGCGCTACCTGACCGGCGCTGGCCATCCGGCAATGCTCGTACACGGCAACATCATCGCGGCCGCGATGGTCTTTTCTGCGGTTGTGGCGCTGATTGTGCTGCTACGGGACAGGAAAATCCCCAAGACGCTTTACGTCGTCGGTGCCGTTCTGACCCTGATCGCGCCGTATTCGGTGTTGCCGAACCACGTCAACGCCTATTACGAACTGATCTGGCTGCCTTTCATCGTCGGTTCCGTCTACGTCGCGCTGGCCGAACTGCTGAAAACTGCGACGCCGGCACCGCTGCGTGCCTGTTTGGCCAGTGTTTTGCTGGCCGCACTTGCCGTGCCCCTGTATATCAACGACACACCGGGACGCACCAGCGTCGCCCATTGGTACGATGCCGTCGGTTCCGACAATGCCAAGGTGCTCAAGCAACTGGAAGACAACAAGGTGGCCATCAATGCCGCTCCTTCGGTTTGCATTTATGGCGCCAACGCGTTTTCTCCGTGGTACATGCACAGCGGTCAGTATCTGGAAACCGTGATGGACCTGCACACCGTCTGGAACATCGTCATGGACAAGACCAATCCGCTCTTTGCGGGCATCCAGCAGGGCGCTGCCTCTTCCAAGGGTCGAGTGGTCGTGACCGACGCCCCCGCCGCTGAAGCGAGCTGCCTGAAACTGACCATTGCAGGAGCTCAATGATGCGTACGCTTGCAGATCTGTTCGTTGGCAAGAACAACAACCTGACGTTTATCCGCCTGGTTGCTGCACTTTCGGTCATTTACGGCCATACGTCGGCGATTGTCGCCGGAGCACCGGCAGACTGGGTCGCCGTCACCACCGGCTATGCATTCCTGGGCGGCGTAGCGGTCGATCTGTTTTTCCTGATCAGCGGTTTTCTGGTCACCGCCAGCATTCTTAACAGCGGCGTGAAGAACTATGTGATTTCCCGCGTCCTGAGAATCTATCCGGCACTGTGGGTCAACCTGATACTGGTGACCTTCGTGCTGGGCGGGATTGTGACCACCCTGTCATTGTCCGACTACCTCACGAGCCGGGAAGTCTGGACCTACTTCAAGGGCCTCGCTTTCACCTATCAGGGTGGTTTCTTCCTGCCCGGCGTGTTCACCCAGAACCACGACCAGGCAGTGAACGGCTCGATTTGGTCGGTGCTGATTGAAGTCTGGCTGTACATCGTGGTGCTGTTCTTCTACGTCTTCGGCGTGATGCGCAGCCGTGCAGTGTTCAACACGGTGTTTTTTGTCCTGATCGTCGTGATCTGGAACGACAAGACCTTCCTGCCCGCATCGATCAGCGGCGCGACCATGTTGCACGTCTGCCTGCTGTTCTATATTGGCTCCTTCCTTTACATCAACCGCGACAGCATTCCCGTCAGCCCGTATTTCCTGCTGATCGCCTTGTTCCTGGCCGGTATCACACTGGGCACTGACAAATTCGTCTTCGGCTACATTCTGTTGTTGGTGACCTTCTTCTGCACTGTCAGCTTCCTGAAACAATTTGCCTGGATGGACAAATGGGGGGATTACTCCTACGGCGTCTATCTCTATGGCTGGCCCGCACAGCAGTTCGTCGCCTGGGCCTTCCCTGACTTCACCGGGAACCAGAACTGCCTGGCCGCGAGCATCATCGCACTGGCATGCGGGATCGCATCCTGGCATCTGATCGAAAAACGGGCCTTGCGGCTCAAAAAGCATTTTTTTAAAAAAACCAAGTCTTCTGCAATCAATTCCGGCTTGAACACCCAAGGAGCATCGATATGATCCCTCTCTATTCCGACAAGGCAATGAACCAGAACCTCGACTTCCTTGGCGCGGTCAAGAAAGTTCTCGACCGGAACTGGTATGTCCTGGGCGAAGAGGTCACCGGATTCGAGAAGGAATTCGCTGAGTACGTAGGTGTCAGCCACTGCGTCTCCATGGCCAACGGTACCGACGCCATTGAAATTGCGCTGCGCAGTGTCGGTGTAGAGCGCGGCGATCTGGTTGTGACTGTTGCCAACGCAGGCTTTTACAGCAGCACTGCGATTCACGGCATTGGTGCAACGCCGCTGTATGTCGACATCGACGAAGCCACCATGACCATGTCGCCAGCAGCCTTGGCCAAGGCCCTGGAGGAGAAGCCAAAGTGCGTGATCGTCACTCACCTCTACGGGCAACTGGCAAATGTCAAAGAATTGCTGGCCCTGACCCACGCCGCCGGCATCAAGCTGATCGAGGACTGCGCTCAGTCCCACGGTGCCAAGCGTGACGGTCGTCAGGCGGGCAGCTTCGGCGATGCGGCCTGCTTCAGCTTCTATCCGACCAAGAACCTCGGCGCCATGGGTGATGGCGGTGCGGTCGTGACCAGCGACGAGAAGATCGCTGCACAGCTCAAGACCTTGCGCCAGTATGGCTGGTCGTCCAAGTATCACATCGGTCATGCGGGCGGTAAAAACAGCCGTCTGGATGAAATGCAGGCAGCGATCCTGCGCGTCAAGCTGCCGCAGCTTGAAGGCTGGAACGAGTCTCGACGCAGCATCGCGGCTCGCTACAACGCAGCTTTTTCCGGCCTGGGTTTCAAGGCCCTGCCGTCGGTCAATGACTCCTACGCCGCGCACTTGTACGTGGCACGCATCGAGAACCGTGATGCCTTGCGTGACTTCCTCAAGGCTCAGGGAGTGACCACGGACGTTCACTATCCGGTTCCGGATCACCAGCAAGCCGCCTATACCGAACCTCGCATCGCCGGCTCCCTGGAAGTGACCGAGCGCACCTGCAAGGATCTGGTGACCTTGCCTTGCTTCCCGGGCATGACCGATGAACAGGTGGCAACCGTGATTGCAGCCGTTCAGAAATACTTCGGATAAGGAGCGCCATCGCTTGCTAACGTTAGTCATCCCTGTCTACAAAAACGAAGGCTCCTTGCCAGACTTGTTGGTCGCCATCGATGGACTGAACAGCAAGCTGGCAGGCGATTTCGAAGCCGTTTTTGTGATCGATGGCAGCCCTGATCGCTGCTACGAGATCTTGCGCAATGAACTGCCCAAACAGCGCTTCGAATCGCGCCTGGTGCTGCTGTCGCGTAACTTCGGCTCGTTCCCGGCCATTCGGGTAGGTCTTGAAGCCGGTCGGGGCGATCGCTTCGCGGTCATGGCCGCCGACCTGCAAGAGCCACCGGAACTGGTGCTCGAGATGAACACGCAATTGCTGACAGGCGAGTACGACGTGGTACTGGGTGTGCGCGAGGGCCGCGACGATCCATTGCTGTCGCGCATCGCCTCCAAGACGTTCTGGAATCTCTACCGCCGCTATGTGGTATCGGAAATTCCGGAAGGCGGTGTAGATGTGTTCGGCTGCAACAAGGCCTTTCGCGATACGCTGCTGACCCTCGATGAACGGCACAGCTCGCTGATCGCGCAGATTTTCTGGCTGGGATATCGCCGCAAGACTATTTCCTACAGCCGCCTGAAACGCGAGCACGGCAAGTCGGCATGGACATTCTCCAAGAAGGTGAATTACATGATGGACAGCATTTTCGCCTTCACGGACCTGCCCATCCGCCTGCTGACCCGGCTGGGGGGCGTGACCACCCTGCTCGCGGCCGGTTTCGGTATCGTCGTCACCATTGCACGCTTGCTTGGGCTGATCACGGTTTCGGGCTATGCAATGACCATCAACGCCATCGTCTTCCTCGGGGCTGCCAATCTGCTGGGCCTGGGCATCGTGGGTTCGTACGCATGGCGAACCTACGAAAACACCAAGGCACGGCCGTTGGCCATCCCGATGAGGACCGAGAGTTTCAATCATGACAAATGAAAACACTGAATACTTCGTCCACCCGAACGGGTTGTGCGAATCGCCTCATATCGGCAAAGACACCAAGATCTGGGCCTTTGCACATGTGCTGCCGCAAGCGCGCCTGGGCGCCGAATGCAATATCTGCGACAACGTCTTCATCGAGAACGATGTGGTCATCGGTGACCGCGTCACGATCAAGTGCGGAGTCCAGGTATGGGACGGCATCAATATAGAGAATGACGTGTTCATCGGCCCCAATGCCACCTTCACCAACGATCGGATGCCACGCAGCAAGCAGTACCCGGACGAGTTCTTGCGCACCGTGGTGAAAACCCGGGCGAGCATCGGTGCCAACGCAACCATTCTTCCAGGACTGACCATCGGCGAAAACGCCATGGTCGGGGCCGGCGCAGTCGTGACCCGCTCGGTACCGCCGTTTGCCATCGTGGTCGGTAACCCCGCCAAAATCATTGGCTATGCGGACGCTGTCGACAACACCAGCGAAAGCATGAAAGTCAGTGCTTCGTCGAAACCGGCGGTCACCGGCACCAACGTCGCCGGAGTGACTCTGCATACGTTCAAGGCCGTTCCCGACTTGCGGGGCAGCCTGTCGGTGGGTGAGTTCGAGCGAGAAATCCCGTTCACGCCCAAACGCTATTTCCTGGTTTATGACGTACCGACCGCCGACACCCGCGGCGAGCACGCACACCATCAATGCCACCAGTTCCTGATTGCAGTCCGGGGCAGCATCCGCGTGGTTGTGGACGATGGCAGGACCCGCGAAGAAATCACCCTGGACAAACCCAACATGGGCCTGTATCTGCCACCCATGACCTGGGGCATCCAGTACAAGTACTCCCAGGACGCCATGCTGCTGGTCTTCGCATCCGACTATTACGACTCTGCCGACTACATCCGCGACTACGGCGAATTCGTCAGCCTGATCAAGTCGCAGCAGGCCTGACCGGATGTCGAAACAGAAGACATTGACCGACCTGATCAAGTTTGTAATCGGCGGCGGCATCAACACGGCCTTTACCTTCGCCTTGTATTACGGCTTGCAGATCGTGCTGCCCTACCAGGTGGCGTATGCCCTCGCATTTGCCACCGGTATCGTTTTTTCGTACTGGTTCAACGCAACGATCGTGTTCAGGACACCCGTCAGCTGGAAAGGCTTTTTTGCCTTTCCGCTGGTGTACCTGGCCCAATATCTGTTGTCGGCAGTGCTGCTGAGTGTCTTCGTCGAACGCCTTGAGATCCCCCAGGGCGTTGCACCACTGGTCGTCATTGTCGTGACCATCCCTGTTACTTTCGTTTTGACCCGCTGGTTTTTGCGTCGCACCTGAGCCGCTTGTCAATTCGCCCCAATTCGCAAAGGAAAGACCCCGATGAAAATCATTTGTACGGTCGGCACCCGCCCAGAAGCCATCAAGATGGCCCCCGTCATTCTGGCACTCCAGCAAGAGCCGTGGGCTGACGTCCGCGTTCTGGCAACGGCCCAGCATCGACAAATGCTTGATCAGGTCATGGACTTCTTCGGTATCAAGCCGGATATCGATCTGAACATCATGAAGCCCAACCAGAACCTGACAGAGCTGACCGCACGCTTGTTGCTGGAACTGGACAAGGTGCTGCTGGAAGAAAAACCCGACGTCGTGCTCGCTCAAGGTGACACCACCACGGTGTTCGCGATGGCCCTGGCATGCTTCTATCACAAGATTCCGTTTGGCCACGTTGAAGCCGGCCTGCGTACCTGGGACATGCAGAACCCGTTCCCGGAAGAAGCCAACCGCGTACTGGCTGGCAGCCTGACCCGTTGGCACTTTGCTCCGACCGAAAGCTCGAAGGCGAACCTGCTGAAGGAAGGGTTTGCGGAAAAAGACATCACGGTCACCGGCAACACCGTCATCGACGCTTTGCTGATGACAGCCGCCAAGGATCTGAACCTGGGCATCGAGCTTGATGACAGCAAACGCCTGATCCTGGTGACGTCGCATCGCCGCGAGAACTTCGGCAAGCCTTTCGAAGAGATTTGCGAGGCCCTCAAGACCCTGGCCGAGCGCAATTCGGACGTACAGATTCTCTACCCGGTGCACCCGAATCCGAACGTCAAGGACACGGCCTACAAAGTGCTGGGTGACGTTCCCAACATCATTCTGTGCGAGCCGCTCGATTACGCGCCGTTCATCGCCGCAATGAAAAAGGCTTACCTGATCATCAGTGACTCCGGTGGCGTACAGGAAGAAGCGCCGGCGCTGGCCATTCCGGTACTGGTTCTGCGCGACGAAACCGAACGTCCGGAAGCCGTGGAAATGGGCGTCGTCAAATTGGTCGGTCCGAACCGCGAGCGCATTCTCCAGGAAGCACAGACGCTGCTGGACAGCGAAGAGGCCTACAAAGCCATGGCCCGCGGCGTTTCCCCTTACGGTGACGGCAAAGGTGCCGAGCGCATTGTGGCGGTGCTCAAAGAGTTCTGTGCTTGATGCGTCTGATTTACCTGTCTCCGGTGCCCTGGGCAAGCTTTGCCCAGCGGCCCCAGAAGTTCGCCCGCTGGTTTCATGAAAAGACCGGCGGCGAAGTATTGTGGCTGGAACCATATCCTGGTCGCTTTCCGTGCCTGGCCGACTTCAAGAAAATCGGTGTCAGCGACAAAACCGAAAGCGACAACCAGGAACCCTGGCTGACCGTGGTCAAGCCCCGGGCCTTGCCAATCGAACCGCTGCCAGGCTCCGGCCTGATCAACGAGACGCTTTACTGGTCCGGCATCCTCAAGACCGTGGAGGAGTTCGGCCAGTCTCCTGACGTGCTGGTGGTTTTCGGCAAACCGACGACACTCGCCTTGCGAGTGCTGAAACGACTGAAGAATCACCCGTGCATTTACGATGCGATGGATGACTTTCCAACGTTCTTTTCCGGGATCTCCAGAGCGGCGATGGCACGCCGTGAACGCCAGATCGGCAGCGCCGCCGATATCGTACTGGCGTCCTCCACAAAACTTCGCAAAAAGTGGCAACACATCAACCCGAATGTCAGGTTTGTGCCAAACGGGCTCGATGTCGCTCTGTTGCCTACCGCGAAAAGCCAGTATTCGGAAGTATCGCCAGCAACCTTTGGTTACCTGGGTACGGTCGGCGCCTGGTTTGACTGGGACTGGATCATTCAACTGGCGCAATCCCGGCCTCACAACGATGTTCATATCGTCGGCCCGGTCTTCAATCCCTGCAGTACAAAACTTCCATCCAATCTGAAACTGTTTCCTCCGTGCAGTCACCAGGATGCGCTGAAGACCATGCTGTCTTTCGATGTCGCGGTCATTCCGTTTCTCAGGAATGAACTGACCTCATCCGTGGATCCGATCAAATACTACGAGTATCGCGCACTGGGCTTACCGATCATCTCGACAGGTTTTGGCGAAATGGCATTTCGGGGCGGGCAGGACGGTGTCTATCTGTGCGATAACGCGGAAGAACTTGCGCCGATGATCGACAAGGCTCTGGCGTACAGGACTTCCAGTGACTTCACGGATCGCTTCAGAGACGAAAACAGCTGGGAAGCTCGATTTGATTCAGCGGACCTGATCAATAGCCAGCCTCGTTGATCCCGGATCTGCAAAACGAAATCCTGATTGTTTCGACCTCTGACAAGAGAACAAAAAAGCCCAGTCAGTGACTGGGCTTTTTCTATTCCGCTAAATCAAGCTGACTGCGACACCACGAGAACGTTATCGGGTGTCTTCAACTGCGCGCGGCGCTTGTAGACACCCAGCACTTTTCGACCAATCTTTATAGCTTGCAGCTCAACGAGCTTATGCATCATAAAACAGAAAACAATAAGAAGTATAAATACCTGCAAATTGACGGAGATGGACTTCAATCCGTGACTTTCCACAAGGATCGCCAGATAGGTCCAAAGCCAGTTATGGAAAAGATAAACGGAGTACGTCAGATCCGACGTCGTGCGCAAAACTTTCCCATCCGGCAACTTTGCCCCAAACGCCCATCCTGCCAGAAATATAATCAGCGCCAACAATGCATAGTGATTCTGACTCCAGGCAGGGTGAAAGCGGGAAATAAGAACCAGGAAGACCACAAACATAAAACCAATCGACATGACACAGGCATATTTATTTGCACTGCCTGTCTGAATCAGGTAAACCAAGCCCCCCATGAAGAGGAACGGTGCGTAGAGAGTGAAGTAACCGTGCACCCATACCTCTTTACCCGGTATCTGAGGCAACAGATACAGTACGCATGCACTTCCTACGAGCACCCAGGGCATCCATTTCTGGTTTTTGAAAAGACCCAAAGCCTTCAGTATCGCCATGAACACATAGAACATCACCTCAATGCGCAATGTCCACTCAACGCCAGAGAGTGTATGTGGCGTCTGAAAGAAATCTCCGATCAACAGTAATTGAGGAACCAGTACCGACAAGGAAGGGAACGGAGCCCCGTTCAAGTGGTGCCACATGCACCACTCCAGAATGACGGCAACCATATAAAGCGGATAAATACGAAAGAAGCGCTTGATCATGAATTCCAGTGGCGCTTCCATCTGCAGTACATGCGTAATGATGTAACCGGATGTCAGAAAGAATACAACCACCCCCGCTGCGCCTCCCACACACAGCGGATAGAGCATTTCTGCAAAAAACCTGAGCGTTACATGTCGTGTTCCGTCAGCAATAAATGCTTGCAACGGCGCTTCCAACTTGTGGCCGATCAATACGCTCATGAACGCAAAGACGCGCATATAGTCGAGATAAACTATTCGCCCCGATAACTTTGGAGACATTCCTTCACCTGATGCTGAATTTTTATGTGGCAGATTTTTCGCGCAGTTTACATGCTTTGCATGGTTCACCGGGAGGAGCAAAGCCGACCCGGCGGCAATCTTTTCAGCCTTTCTCCTGAGCCTGCTCTCGCCTCCCTGCTTTAAAGCGCATGGCCAGGACAACCAGAGGAATGTAGGCGATGATCAGGCCGCTCAAGCCATCAAGCAAGCCTCCAGCCACCAGCACCGCCATAGGCAGCAACCACGCCAGATTGATCCCCAGCACACCCAGCGTCACTGTCTTATGGCTTGCATAATGGCGGGAAGCATACTGATAGGCGTGACTGCGATGGGCCTGGTAGATCTTTTCTCGACGAGACAATCGCGCGAACAGCGTCACCGTAGCGTCAACGACAAAAACGCCAAGCAGGATCAGCCAGCTCCACAAGAGATCCGGGGCCTGTCGACCTGCTTCAAGCGATAGAACACCGAGGATGAGCCCGAGGAATCCACTGCCGGCGTCGCCCATGAAAATACGCGCAGGTGGAAAATTCCAGACCAGAAATCCGGCCACCGCCGCGGCCAGCAGCAAGGGTGCGCCGATCAACGAAACATTCCCGCTCATCCACCCGACAAGACTGCCTGCAAGGCAGACGAAGATCGCCTGCACACTGGCCAGACCATCAATACCGTCCATGAAGTTGTACAGATTGAGCATCCACACAAGGTAAAACGCCGCGAGTATATTGCCGATCCAGCCCAGATCGATCGTGTTCCCGAACACATCTACCGGCCCCAGGCCATGCAGCCCGAACAAGGCACATGCTGCTGAAATGAAATGCCCGAGCAGACGCCAGCGAGCCGCAATATGCCCATGGTCATCGGCAAAACCGATGAGCGCGACCAGCAGCCCGGCCCCCAGCAATCCAAACAGTGCCTGCGTAGCAATGAGACCGATGCTCGACAGAACCGGCAAGGTCAACGCAAACGTCAGCACGATCGCCACTCCGCCGCCACGGGGAGTAGGGATCGAATGCGAACTGCGCTCATTGGGAATATCGATCAGGCTCTTTGCCAACGCATATCGCCGCAAAATCAGCGTCATCGTCCACGAGACGAGAAATGCTGCCAGTAGCAGCCCGGAAAGCATCATTTCTTCAGATTATCCAGAAAGTGGTCAGCGGTCTGACGCATTGCCTTGTGCAAACTGACTGGAGGGGTCCAGCCCAGCAGTTCACGGTTTTTGCTTATATCCACCTGCAGTGAGCCGAGGACTCTTTTTGCGACAGCCTGCTTGCCCAGGAGTGATGCACCGGCAATCAGCAACCATTGGGGGACGGGCAACAAGCGGGGCTGCCTTCCCAGGGCCTGTCCCAGACACTCGAGCAGGCGAGTTGTCGAAACGTCGTCGGCATCGCTGGCCAGAAACACCTGACCGGCAGCCGCAGGGTGGTCGATGCACGTAACCAGCAGATCCACCAGGTTGCCGATGGCAACCAGGCTGCGCTGATTCCTGATCGCCCCCAGCGGCAGGGGAACGCCCTTGTCGAGCCAGTTCATCATGCTCAGAAAGTTGGCCTTGACACCCGGCCCGTAGACCAGCGGCGGACGGATGATGACCACTTCCATGCCCGTCTCGCGACTCAGTTGTCTGAGCGCCTCTTCAGCCTCATGCTTCGAAACGCCGTAAGGATCCTGAGGATCAGGGACATCATCAGCCTTGAAGGGCTTACCCGCAGGCGTGCTCTCGCCGTTAACTTTGATCGAGCTGATAAAGACAAAGCGCTTGACCCCCGCCTCTGCCGCGCCACGAGCGAGACGCAAGGTGCCCTGTACGTTGGCCTTGCGAAACTCCAGCAGCGCATCGTCAGCCATCTCGTGCATGACATGCACACGGGCTGCGGCATGCACTAGAACCTGGATCTGATCAAGCACTGGCAATGCCTGTTCAGCTGTCAGATCAAAAGGAACGACCGAACACAAGCCATGCAAACGGGTAGCTGCCCTGGCTGTTGCAACAGGTTCGAACCGCTTGTCCAGGAGCAGCCTGAAAACCAGCGCCTCGCCGACCAGACCATTTGCCCCGGTTATCATCACCTTGGGGACTTTCATTTCACATGGTTTCCTATCAGCGCCGTAGCCCAGCAAATACAAAAGAAAAAGACCTTGTCTCGCAAGCGCCGACGGCATCGCCAGGCGCTGAACGACAACCCGATCAACTGCAGACGTCGCAACGGCAGCCAGCTTTGGACAAACGTTGTCTGATCCTGGCCAACCAGGGTTGCAATCATCCGCACCTGACTGAACCACCATCCATCATGAATGGTTTTATAGCGCGCAATCAGCGGACTCAAACCTTTGTTGGCACCTACCTGGTTACGCTCATGCTGGCGATAGTCCATTGAAGGCAGCGGGTCGATGTACCAACGAAAACCATGACTGCGAGCGAAGGCATAGCAGTACCAGTCATGGAGGCTGACATGCTGCAATGCATCCCATTGCGCGAGCATGGAAGCTTTCAGGGAGCGGACAAGAGGCTTGCTCATCACATAGGTACAGCCGGGACCTGCGGCTTCGAACAGGAAATCCCATTGAACCTGAGGTTGGGCCTTGTTCAGTACATGAGTCTTGCCGTCCGGCCAGAAGGCCAGCACATTGCTGGAGTAGGCGTCGCACCCTTCACGCAACAACGTGCTCGTTGCGCGCTGCAATTTGTCTGCATGCCAGCGATCGTCCTGATCGGCGAATGCCACGAATTCGTAAGCGTCAATATCGACGTCACGAATCAGGCGGAAGAAATTGCGGGATGCACCGCCGAACCTGCCGGCATCGGGGAGCAAAACGATATTGGGGTGCACAGCAGCATAAGCCGCGCACCAGGCTTTGGTGCCATCGTCGGATGGATCAATGCTGATATAAATGGTGACGTCGACGGCTAACTGCGCAAGGATCGAAGCCAACTGCTCTTCGATCCACTGCATGCCATTGTAGGCAGCCAGCAAAACCGCGACCTTCGGATGTTTTACTGGCATGCCGTTCCCGCTTGCACTGTTAAACGCGACTGTTCGAGCGAATGACGCTCAGCTCAGCGGGACGGCGAATCCAGCAACTTCTGTAGGTACTGACCGTAACCGGTCTTTTTCAGGGCATTCGCCTGGGCCGCCAATTGCTGAGAGGTAATCCAGCCATTGTTGTAGGCAATCTCTTCCAGGCAAGCGACTTTCAAGCCCTGACGGTGCTCGATGGTGTGAACGAAGTGACTGGCTTCCAGCAGCGATTCGTGAGTCCCCGTATCCAGCCAAGCGAAACCACGACCCAGCATTTCGACTTTCAGCGTCTTCTTGTCGAGATAAGCACGGTTGACGTCGGTAATTTCCAGCTCACCACGTACGGAAGGCTTGATGCCCTTGGCAATTTCCACGACATCGTTGTCGTAGAAGTACAGGCCGGTAACGGCATAGTTGGATTTCGGTTTCAGCGGCTTTTCTTCGATGCTCAGCGCACGGCCGCTTTCGTCGAACTCGACGACACCGAAACGCTCCGGATCGGAAACGTGATAACCGAATACGGTAGCGCCCTGCTGCCGTGAGCTGGCCGAACGCAGATTGTCCGAGAAGTGCTGACCGTAAAAGATGTTGTCGCCCAGAATCAGACAGCATGGATCCTTGCCGATGAACTCTTCACCGATGATGAAGGCCTGCGCCAGACCATCCGGGCTTGGTTGCTCTGCGTACGTCAGCTGAATGCCATAAAGGCTGCCATCACCGAGCAGCTTCTGGAAGCATGGCAGGTCCTGTGGCGTGGAGATGATCAGGATCTCACGCATCCCTGCAAGCATCAGCACCGACAACGGATAAAAGATCATCGGTTTATCGTAGATCGGCAGCATCTGCTTGGACACACCGAGGGTCAACGGGTGCAGACGCGTGCCCGAACCACCGGCGAGAATGATCCCTTTGCGATTAATCGTGGTCATTTGTTCAGAACTTCCCTAAGCATTCGGGTTACACCACTTTGCCAATCCGGCAAGTGTAGAGAAAAATTGTCGCGTAGCTTCTGAGTATTCAAACGTGAATTCAGCGGCCGGCGCGCGGGGGTCGGATAAGCAGTGGTATCGATCGGGTTCACGGCCTGTACGGCAAGCTGTTCGCCATTGGCCTTGGCAAATGCGATCACGTGGCTGGCATAGCCATGCCAGGACACTTCACCGCTGGCTGCCAGGTGATACAACCCCGACAGTTCAGGGCGCTGAAAGGCCTGGCGAATGGCCAACGCGGTGACGTCCGCAATCAGGTCCGCACCGGTTGGCGCACCGATCTGATCGGCGATCACGTTCAAGCTTTCGCGATCAGCGGCAAGACGCAACATGGTCTTGGCAAAATTGCTGCCGCGCGCACCATATACCCAGCTCGTGCGGAAAATCAGATGCTTGCAACCCGACGCGGTGATGAGCTGTTCGCCGGCCAGCTTGCTCGCACCGTATGCGTTGACCGGCGCTACGCTATCCGTTTCCTGCCAAGGCGTGACACCTTGCCCACTGAAGACATAGTCGGTCGAGTAGTGAACCAGCCAGGCGCCAAGGACCGCAGCCTCTTCAGCCAGGACACCGCTCGCCTGAGCATTGACGCGCGCTGCCTGCTCGACTTCAGTCTCGGCCTTGTCAACGGCGGTGTAAGCCGCTGCGTTGACAATGACATCAGGCTTTATCTGGCGGATCGTCGAACGCAAACCCTCAAGATTCGATAAATCACCACTCAATCCATCGACTGAATGACGATCCAGTGCAATCAGCTCGCCCAGTGGTGCCAGAGAGCGTTGCAACTCCCAGCCGACCTGGCCGTTCTTACCCAGCAGGAGGATTTTCATGCCTTGTTTGAGCGATCCGCATAATTTTGATCAATCCACTGCTGGTAACTGCCGCTCTTCACGTGAGCGACCCAGTCAGTATTGTTCAAGTACCATTCAACAGTCTTGCGAATGCCGGTTTCGAATGTTTCTTCCGGAGTCCAGCCCAGCTCGCGCTGAATCTTGCTTGCATCGATCGCATAGCGCTGGTCGTGACCAGGGCGGTCCTGCACGTAAGTGATCAGGCTTGCATGAGGACGATGCGCCGAGTCTGGACGCAGCTCATCGAGCAGTGCGCACAGCGTGTTCACTACTTCAATGTTCTGTTTTTCGTTATGGCCGCCAATGTTGTATGTCTCGCCGACGACGCCTTCGGTCACGACTTTGTACAACGCACGGGCGTGGTCTTCGACATACAGCCAGTCGCGAACCTGATTGCCTTTTCCGTAAACCGGCAGAGGTTTGCCTTCCAGTGCATTGAGAATGATCAGCGGAATCAATTTCTCCGGGAAGTGGCAAGGGCCGTAGTTGTTCGAGCAGTTGGTCACCAATGTCGGCAGACCGTAAGTGCGAGCCCAGGCGCGAACGAGGTGATCGGAGCTGGCCTTGCTGGCCGAATAAGGCGAGCTTGGCTGATAAGGCGTCGTTTCGGTGAAAAGGTCTTCCGGGCCTTCAAGATCACCGTAAACTTCGTCGGTCGAAATATGATGGAAACGGAAGTTGGCTTTACGCACATCATCCAGTGCCGCCCAATAGTGGCGAGCAGCTTCCAGCAGAGTGTAAGTACCGATGATGTTGGTCTGAATGAACTCGGACGGACCACTGATCGAGCGATCGACATGAGATTCCGCAGCCAAGTGCATGATGGCATCTGGTTGATGCTCACGCAAAACACGGTCGATCTGCTCACGATCGCAGATATCGACGCGTTCGAATGCATAGCGCGAATTACCGCTGACTTCAGCCAGCGACTCAAGGTTACCCGCATACGTCAGCTTATCGACGTTGATCACTGCGTCGGTAGTATTGGAAATGATATGACGGATGACTGCCGAGCCGATAAACCCGGCGCCGCCGGTTACTAGAATTTTCACGCGAAACCATACCCTTGAGTTGCTGACAGGGCTGCCAACCGAGCACTGTCTAATCCATGAACGCAAAAGCCATCAATCCAGCCGGGGCTTCTGACCAGAGTCAGTTTGTACCGACGTGGGAATATGCCACTATCGAACAAGCGCAGCATTTTACAGCTTAATGAACGTTTTACTAATGGATATAGACAAGCTGTGGCTAAAGTTTAGTTCGCCTTTCCTTCAAGGTCGCAATCAGACCAGACGCTTGCGTGAAGCTCTGGACGAACGTCTCAGAAACCAGCCAAAAAACGGCCCGATCAGCATACCCACCAGCAATGCACCAACCGTAAACACTGATACCGGAAGTTGCGGCCCCGCCCAACCAAGAAACAACAGGGAGACCGATTGCTGGTTTTCGAGAACGAACGCAAGGATCGCCAATACAAGCAATAAAATTAATACGGAAAGCAAAATGCGCTTGAGATTACTCATGAGCGGCTCCTCGCGTAACGGTGACCGTCAAACCCCCTCCTCCTCTTCTTCATTCACGCGATCACGCAACTCTTTGCCTGGCTTGAAATGCGGAACAAACTTGCCGTCAAGACTGACAGACTGGCCGGTCTTTGGGTTACGACCGACTCGCGGCGCGCGATAATGCAAGGAAAAGCTGCCAAAACCACGGATCTCGATACGATCCCCCGTGGCCAGACACTGGGACATTTGCTCAAGCATAGTCTTGATGGCCAACTCCACATCTTTGGATGAGAGCAGCCCTTGATGGGTGACAATTCGTTCGATCAACTCCGACTTCGTCATATTTTTCCCTTCTTTTTCAAGCAGCTAGGTCAGCGCTTGAAAGGTTTTAGCACGCCCGGAAGATTTTGAACAGCCCAGGGCTTGACATATCTTCCAACTCGCCACAACGCCCGTTTTCAGGGCATCGAATTACAGCCTGGCCAGCGCTCACCGACAAATCACCAACATGGTGCGAGTCACGTAGCCGGCAGGATTGAAGCCGAAGGGAAACTCATCGTCATCCCGAGCATCATCAGAACGCGTGATCACCTTGTAACCTGCCCCCTTGCATTCCTTGGCGGCGCGCTTCTGACACCTCTCCCAACCGGAACCCAAGCCGGAGCAGTCAACCTCAATGCCACTCACTCCGCGCACCGCATGGGTCTTGGCGCTGGTAGTACATCCCGCCAAGACCAACATACCCACCAGAACTATAAACTTGTTCATTCACATCCTTATGCCAGGCGCCTGCCCGACTACTGCGATCTTCAGCCTAAGCCTAGACGCGAATAGACGATTGATCCGATTAAAGAAACAGACCTCCCGGCCAAGGAAATGGTTTCACCGATTGACCAGAAAGCAGCCCCACCAAATCGCAGGCACAAAAAAGGGCGACCGAAGTCGCCCTTTTTCATGATCAGACAGAACTCAGTTCTGTTTGGCCATTGCTTGACGCAGCAGTGCCGCCATAGTGGTGTCAGCTGCTTCGCCTTCCGGAGCTGCTTTCAGGCTCTGGATGGCTTCTTTCTCTTCAGCATCGTCTTTCGATTTGATCGACAGCTGAATTACGCGGCTCTTACGATCAACGCTGATGATCTTGGCTTCTACTTGCTGGCCTTCTTTCAGAACGTTGCGCGCGTCTTCAACGCGGTCACGGCTGATTTCGGAGGCTTTCAGAGTCGCTTCGATGTCGTCGGCCAGAACGATGATGGCGCCTTTGGCGTCAACTTCTTTCACGGTGCCAGTAACGATTGCGCCTTTGTCGTTAACCGAGACGTACTCGGAGAACGGATCGCTTTCCAGTTGCTTGATACCCAGGGAGATACGCTCACGCTCCGGGTCAACCGACAGGATAACGGTGTCCAGCTCGTCGCCCTTCTTGAAACGACGTACGGCTTCTTCGCCCACTTCGTTCCAGGAGATGTCGGACAGGTGAACCAGACCGTCGATGCCGCCGTCCAGACCAATGAAGATACCGAAATCGGTGATCGACTTGATGGTGCCGGAGATCTTGTCGCCCTTGTTGAACTGGCCAGAGAAGTCTTCCCATGGGTTCGACTTGCACTGCTTGATGCCCAGGGAGATACGACGACGCTCTTCGTCGATGTCCAGAACCATGACTTCCACTTCGTCGCCGACTTGTACGACTTTCGAAGGGTGGATGTTCTTGTTGGTCCAGTCCATTTCCGAAACGTGTACCAGACCTTCAACGCCTTCTTCCAGCTCAGCGAAGCAGCCGTAGTCGGTCAGGTTGGTTACACGAGCGGTAACACGAGTGCCTTCTGGGTAACGGGCTTTGATAGCAACCCATGGATCTTCGCCCAGTTGTTTCAGGCCCAGGGAAACACGGTTGCGTTCGCGATCGTATTTCAGAACCTTGACATCGATTTCGTCACCAACGTTGACGATCTCGGAAGGATGCTTGATGCGCTTCCAGGCCATGTCGGTGATGTGCAGCAGGCCGTCCACGCCACCCAGATCGACGAATGCGCCGTAATCGGTGAGGTTTTTGACGATACCTTTGACTTGCTGGCCTTCCTGCAGGGATTCCAGCAGAGCTTCACGCTCGGCGGAGTTCTCGGCTTCCAGGACGCTGCGACGGGAAACGACAACGTTGTTGCGCTTCTGGTCCAGCTTGATGACCTTGAATTCCAGCTCTTTGCCTTCCAGGTGCGTGGTGTCGCGCACTGGACGGACGTCAACCAGGGAACCTGGCAGGAACGCACGGATGCCGTTAACGTCGACAGTGAAGCCGCCTTTAACCTTACCGTTGATAACGCCCTTGACCACTTCCTCGGCTGCGAAGGCTGCTTCCAGAACGATCCAGCATTCAGCGCGCTTGGCTTTTTCACGGGACAGCTTGGTTTCACCGAAACCGTCTTCAACCGAGTCCAGCGCAACGTGAACTTCGTCACCGACGTTGATGTTCAGTTCGCCAGCGTCGTTGTAGAACTGCTCCAGCGGGATCAGTGCTTCGGACTTCAGGCCAGCGTGAACGGTTACCCAGCGAGCCTGGTAATCGATATCAACGATAACACCGGTGATGATGGAGCCTGCCTGAAGGTTCAGGGTCTTTAGGCTTTCTTCAAAGAGTTCCGCAAAGCTTTCGCTCATTTTAATTCCTGTTGATTAGGGCGAAAAATACGCCCATCTCCACATCCCAGACAATGTGGGTTAGTTTCATTTAAAAGAAGCGTCACAGGACTATGACTGGTCCCCTGCGGCCTTCTTGGTCACCCGGCGATATCGCGAATGGCGATCTCACTCATGATGCGTTCAAGCACCTGATCGATGGACAACTCCGTGGAATCCAGCTGTATCGCGTCGGCCGCCGGCTTGAGCGGGGCCACAGCTCGCTGGGTGTCACGCTCGTCGCGCGCACGGATCTCATCTAGCAGACTCGACAGACTAACACCCTCGACTTTGCCCTTCAACTGCAAATATCGGCGGCGCGCCCGCTCCTCGGCACTGGCGGTCAGGAAAATCTTCAGTGGCGCATCGGGAAACACCACCGTGCCCATGTCGCGACCATCGGCCACCAGACCCGGCGCTTCCTGAAATGCACGCTGACGCTGAAGCAGCGCCTCGCGCACGGCGGGCAATGCAGCCACCTGCGAAGCGCCGGAACCGACGCTTTCAGTGCGGATGACATCGCTGACTTCGTCACCTTCCAGAATGATGCGTTGCAACTGACCGTCGGTCGCCGCGATGAACTGCACATCCAGATGAGCGGCCAGTTTCTTCAGTAACTCTTCATTGGTCAGGTCCACACCATGGTTGTGCGCCGCGAACGCCAGCAGGCGATACAACGCACCGGAGTCCAGCAGGTTCCAGCCAAGACGCTTGGCCAGAATCCCGGCTACGGTGCCTTTGCCCGAGCCGCTTGGCCCGTCGATGGTGATGACCGGTGCAATGTTGTTCACGACTGAGCCTCTTGCGCCACACGAATACCGACCTGCGCGCACAGCGCCAGGAAGTTCGGGAACGATGTCGCGACGTTGGCGCAGTCATGGATGCGGATCGGTGCCGTGGCGCGCAGCGAGGCCACGCTGAAAGCCATCGCGATACGGTGATCGCCATGACCATGCACTTCGCCGCCGCCGATCTGGCCGCCGTCGATGATGATGCCGTCCGGGGTCGGTTCGCACTTGACGCCCAGCGCCAGCAAACCGTCCGCCATGACCTGGATACGGTCCGACTCCTTGACCCGCAGCTCTTCGGCGCCGGTCAGCACGGTGCGGCCTTCGGCACAGGCTGCCGCCACGAACAGCACCGGGAACTCGTCGATGGCTAGCGGAACCAGCGCTTCCGGAATCTCGATACCTTTGAGTTTAGCTGCCCGTACACGAAGATCCGCTACCGGCTCGCCACCCACTTCACGCTGGTTTTCCAGAGTGATGTCGGCGCCCATCAGACGCAGGATGTCGATCACGCCGGTACGGGTCGGGTTGATGCCGACGTGTTCGAGCACCAGCTCCGAACCTTCGGCGATCGACGCAGCCACCAGGAAAAACGCCGACGACGAGATGTCGCCCGGCACTTCGATGTGGGTCGCGGTCAGCTTGCCACCGGACTCAACCGATGCCGTGGCACCGTCAACGCTCACCGGATAGCCGAAGCCGCGCAGCATGCGCTCGGTGTGGTCACGGGTCGGTGCCGGCTCGGTGACGGTGGTCTTGCCTTCGGCGTACAGGCCCGCCAGCAGCAGGCAGGATTTAACCTGGGCGCTGGCCATCGGCATGGTGTAGGTCAGGCCTTTGAGCTTGTGACCGCCACGAATGGTCATCGGTGGACGACCGTCGGCAGCGGTTTCGATCACGGCGCCCATTTCCCGCAGCGGGTTGGCGACGCGATTCATCGGGCGCTTGGACAGCGACGCATCACCGGTCAGGGCGCTGTCGAAGTCCTGCGCGGCCAGCAGGCCGGACAGCAGGCGCATCGAAGTACCGGAGTTGCCCAGATAGATCGGGCCCGGCGCAGGCTTCAGGCCGTGCAGGCCGACACCATGGATGGTCACACGGCCGTGATGCGGGCCTTCTATGACCACGCCCATGTCACGGAACGCCTGCAAGGTCGCCAGGGCGTCTTCGCCCTCGAGGAAGCCTTCGACTTCGGTGACGCCTTCAGCCAGAGAACCGAGCATGATCGAACGGTGGGAAATCGATTTGTCACCCGGTACGCGAATCCGACCGGACAGGCGGCCACCAGGTTGAGCCAGGAAAATCAGATCGTTGGAATTCATAGCGTCCACATAGGCCCTGCGGGCCAGGATTTTACTGAAATGCTCGCGGGCAACCCGGGCGCGCGTGAAGACGCCCAACAATTGGTGCCCATCCCCTGCATCGACCGCGTCGCGCAAAGCGTCGAGGTCGCTGCGAAATGTATCGAGTGTGCGCAGGACAGCCTCGCGGTTGGCGAGAAAGATGTCATGCCACATGACCGGGTCGCTTCCGGCGATTCTTGTGAAATCACGGAAACCGCCCGCAGCGTAACGGAAGATCTCAAGGTTTTCATTGCGCTTGGCCAGCGAATCGACCAGACCGAAGGCCAGCAGGTGCGGCAGATGACTGGTCGCGGCCAGCACTTCATCGTGACGCTCGACCTGCATGTGCTCGACGTCGGCGCCCAGCTCGCGCCACAAGCGATCGACCACGGCCAGGGCGGCCGGATCGGTCTGCTCCAGCGGGGTCAGAATCACTTTATGACGACGGAACAGCTCCGAATTGGAGGCTTCCACCCCGCTCTGCTCGGAGCCGGCAATCGGATGCCCAGGCACGAAACGCGCCGGCATGCCGCCGAACGCCTCGGTCGCCGCACGCACCACATTGCCCTTGGCGCTGCCGACATCCGTCAGGATCGCCTGCCCCAGATCCATGCCGGCCAGACGGGCCAGCACTTTTTCCATGGCCAGGATCGGCACCGCCAACTGGATCACGTCCGCGCCCTGGCAAGCCGCCACCAGGTCGTCTTCGCAACGATCCACCACGCCCAACTCGACCGCCAGCTTGCGCGATTGCGGATCGAGATCAACCCCGACCACCTCGCGGCACACACCGCTTTCACGCAAGCCTTTGGCAAACGAACCACCGATCAACCCCAGACCGACCACCACCAGGCGCCCGATCATAGGTGCAGCAGATTGCAGCGCAGTGACATCACCCACGAGCCAGAACCTTGCGCAGCGCTTCGAGGAAGCGGCTGTTTTCCGCCGGCAGACCGATGGTCACCCGCAGATGGTTCGGCATGCCGTAGTTGGCCACCGGACGCACGATCACGCCTTCGCGCAGCAGGCCCTGGAACACCGGAGCCGCCACCTGACCGAGGTCGACGCAGATAAAATTGCCCTTGGACGGAATCCAGCTCAGACCCAACTCGCGAAAACCCGCTTCCAGCTGTTGCATGCCGGACTCGTTGAGCTGACGGCTCTGCGCCAGATATTCCTCGTCCTTCAGCGCCGCACACGCCGCGGCCAAGGCCAGGCTGTTGACGTTGAACGGCTGGCGTACGCGGTTCAGCACGTCCGCCACCACTGGCGTGGACAAGCCGTAGCCAACACGCAGCGACGCCAGACCATAAGCCTTGGAGAAGGTGCGCGAAACCAGCAGGTTCGGATAAGCCGCGAGGAAATCCAGACCGTCCGGCAGATCGCTGCCTTCGGCGTATTCGATGTAGGCCTCGTCCAGCACTACCAGCACATGCTCCGGCACGTCCTGCAGAAACTCGTCCAGCGCTTCGGCGCCGAACCAGGTACCGGTCGGGTTGTTCGGGTTGGCGATGAACACGACACGGGTGTTCGCATCGATGGCGGCCAGCATCGCCGGCAGGTCATGCCCCCAATCCTTGGCCGGAACGACTTTGGCCTGCGCACCGACCGCCTGGGTCGCGATCGGGTAAACCGCGAACGCGTGCTCGCTGAACACCGCATTCAGGCCCGGCGCCAGATAGGCGCGCGCCACCAGCTCGAGAATGTCGTTGGAGCCGTTGCCCAGGGTCACCTGGTTCAGCTCGACACGGCACTGCTCGGCCAGCAGGGATTTCAGGGCAAAGCCGTTGCCGTCCGGATAACGGGTCAGCTCATCCAGCGCTTCGCGGATTGCGACCAGCGCTTTCGGGCTCGCGCCCAGCGGGTTTTCGTTGCTCGCCAGTTTGACGATACTTGCCGGATCCAGGTCCAGCTCGCGGGCCAGTTCGTCCACAGGCTTGCCCGGAACGTATGGCGAAAGTTGCTGCACGCCCGGCTGTGCCAGAGCGAGGAAGTTGCCACTCATTGCTACCACCCCTTAAAGAACTGCTTTCGGGTAGGAACCCAGCACCTTGAGTGCTACTGCTTCCTGACTGATCTTTTCCAGTACACCTTTGATCAGCGGATCACGGTGATGACCGACGAAGTCGATGAAGAACACGTAGGTCCATTTGCCGCTGCGCGACGGACGGGTTTCGATCCGGGTGAGGTCGATCCCGTTGTCATGGAACGGTACCAGCAGCTCGTGGAGCGCGCCGGGCTTGTTGCTCATGGACACGATGATCGAAGTCTTGTCGTCGCCGGTCGGCGGCACTTCCTGGTTACCGATCATCAGGAAGCGCGTGGAGTTGTCCGGGCGATCCTCGATCTTCTCGGCCAGACGGGTCAGGCCATAAAGCCCGGCCGCCATGTCACCGGCGATCGCCGCCGAGTTCCACTCGCCCTTGACCCGCTTGGCCGCCTCGGCGTTGCTGGACACCGCCACGCGCTCGACATTCGGATAATGGGCGTCCAGCCATTTGCGGCACTGGGCCAGCGACTGGGCGTGGGAATAGATGCGGCTGATGCTGTCGGTCTTGGTGTTTTCACCGACCAGCAGGTGGTGGTGAATGCGCAGCTCGACTTCGCCACAGATCACCATGTCGTGCTCGAGGAAGCTGTCGAGGGTGTGGTTGACCGCGCCTTCAGTGGAGTTTTCCACCGGCACCACGCCAAAATTCACCGCACCGGCTGCCACTTCACGGAACACTTCGTCGATCGCCGCCATCGGCTTGCTGATCACCGCGTGACCGAAGTGCTTCATGGCCGCCGCCTGGGTGAAGGTGCCTTCCGGACCGAGATAAGCCACTTTCAGCGGGTTCTCGAGGGCCAGACACGAAGACATGATTTCGCGGAACAAGCGCGCCATCTCTTCGTTGCCCAGCGGCCCCTTGTTGCGCTCCATCACGCGCTTGAGGACCTGCGCCTCACGCTCGGGACGGTAGAACACCGGCTGCTCGCCTTCGGCCAGACTGGCCATCTTGACCCGGGCAACTTCTTCGGCGCAGCGCGCGCGATCGCTGATCAGCTGGAGAATCTTCTCATCCAGGTTATCAATGCGAACGCGCAGCGCCTTGAGCTCCTGCTCGGACATCAGGAATGCTCCTTCTCGAATTCAGCCATGTAGCCAACCAGCGCTTCGACGGCGTCCAGACCCAGGGCGTTGTAGATCGAGGCACGCATGCCGCCGACGGAACGATGACCCTTGAGGTTGAGCAGGCCACGGGCGTCGGCGCCGGCCAGGAACGCCTTGTCCAGACGCTCGTCAGCCAGACGGAACGGCACGTTCATCCACGAGCGGGCGTTGGTGCTGATCGGATTGGTATAGAAGTCGCTGTTGTCGATGAAGCCGTACAGGCGATCTTTCTTCGCCTTGTTGCGCTGCTCCATCGCGGCAACGCCGCCCTGCTCCTTCAGCCACTCGAAGACGAGACCCGAGAGGTACCAGGAATAGGTGGCCGGGGTGTTGTACATCGAACCGTTATCGGCCGAAATCTTGTAGTCAAGCATGGTCGGGCACGAACTGCGGGCACGACCGAGCAGGTCTTCACGGACGATCACTACCACCAGACCGCTCGGGCCGATGTTCTTCTGCGCACCGGCATAGATCAGGCCGTACTGCGACACATCGATCGGACGCGAGAGGATATCGGAGGACATGTCGACCACCAGCGGAACGTCACCGGCCTCGGGAACCCAGTCGAACTGCAGGCCGCCGATGGTTTCGTTGGATGCGTAGTGCAGATAGGCCGCACCCGGGGTCAGCTTCCACTCGTTCTGGCCAGGGATGGCCAGGTAGTCATAAGGCTTGGCGCTGGCAGCAACGTTGATGTTGCCGAAGCGACGCGCTTCCTCGATGGCTTTCTTCGACCAGATGCCGGTTTCGACATAGTCGGCAGTACCGTTCTCGGGCAGCAGGTTCAGCGGAATCTCGGCGAACTGCTGGCTCGCACCGCCCTGCAGGAACAGCACTTTGTAATTGGAGGGGATGGACAGCAGGTCGCGCAGGTCTTGTTCGGCCTTCTCGGCGATGGCCACGTAGTCATCGCTGCGATGGCTCATTTCCATGACCGACAGACCCTTGCCGTGCCAGTCGAGCATCTCGGACTGGGCACGCAACAGGACAGCTTCAGGCAGCGCAGCGGGACCTGCGCAGAAGTTATAGGCTCGTTTGCTCACATCCACTCTCGCTATGCAATCACGGTAGCGGACAGAGCAAACACTCTGCCCTGCTACGATTTGGTTAGTCTTGCGACTCTTCTTCGTCTGCGGCGTCCGCCTGCAGGTTGTCGACCGCATCGTCCGGTTCGGCGCCGATCACGCCATCTTCCAGTTCGACACCTTCTTCACCTTCAAGCGCTTCACCCTCGACTTCCGACGGCTCCTGAACCCGCTCCAGACCGACCAGGGTTTCATCCTTGGCCAGTTTGATCAGGGTCACGCCCTGGGTGTTACGACCCAGGCTGGAGACTTCGTCGACACGGGTACGCACCAGCGTGCCCTGGTCGGAAATCAGCATGATCTCCTCGCCGTCGAGCACCTGAACCGCACCGACCAGACGGCCGTTACGCTCGTTGCTGACCATGGCGATCACGCCCTGGCCGCCACGCTTGTACTCAGGGAACTCGGTGATCGCGGTGCGCTTGCCATAACCACGCTCGGAAGCGGTGAGGATCTGGCTGCCTTCTTCCGGGATCAGCATCGAAATCAGCTTCTGCCCTTCCGGCAGACGCATGCCGCGCACACCACGGGCGGTACGGCCCATGGCACGAACGTCGGATTCCTTGAAGCGGGTCACCTTGCCGCCGTCGGAGAACAGCATCACTTCACGCTCGCCATCGGTAATCGCTGCGGAGATCAACACGTCGCCTTCGTCCAGCTCCAGCGCGATCAGACCGACGCTGCGCTGACGACTGAAGGATTCCAGCGGAGTCTTCTTCACGGTGCCGTTGGCGGTGGCCATGAAGATGTAGTGACCTTCGGTGTATTCCTCGACCGGCAGCATGGTGGTGATGTATTCACCGTCATCCAGCGGCAGCAGGTTGACCAGCGGACGACCACGGGCGGCGCGGGACGCTTCCGGAATTTCGTAGGTTTTCAGCCAGTACACCTTGCCCTTGCTGGAGAACAGCAGCAGCGTGGTGTGGCTGTTGGCGACCAGCAGGTGAGCGATGTAGTCCTCATCCTTCACGCCGGTAGCCGATTTGCCTTTACCGCCACGACGCTGGGCCTGGTACGCAGCCAGCGGCTGGGTCTTGGCATAGCCACCGTGGGAGATGGTCACGACGCGCTCTTCTTCCGGGATCATGTCGCCCAGGGTCAGGTCGAGACGGGCATCGAGGATTTCGGTGCGGCGCACGTCGCCGTATTCGGCGCGGATCACTTCCAGCTCTTCGCGGATCACTTCCATCAGGCGCACGGCGCTGTTGAGGATGCGGATCAGCTCGCCGATCTGGTTGAGGATCTCTTGATACTCGGCCAGCAGCTTTTCGTGTTCCAGACCGGTCAGGCGGTGCAGACGCAGCTCCAGAATGGCTTGCGCCTGCTCTGGCGACAGGAAGTACTTGCCGTCGCGCAGACCGTATTGCGGATCGAGGTTTTCCGGACGGCACGAATCGGCACCGGCACGCTCCACCATCGCCACCACGGCAGTGGATTCCCACGGCGTGCTGACCAGCGCTTCCTTGGCTTCCGACGGAGTCGGCGAAGCCTTGATCAGGGCGATCACCGGATCGATGTTCGACAGGGCAACGGCCTGACCTTCGAGGATGTGACCACGCTCGCGCGCCTTGCGCAGTTCGAACACGGTACGGCGGGTCACCACTTCGCGACGGTGACGGACGAAGGCTTCCAGCAGGTCCTTGAGGTTCAGGATCCGCGGACGGCCGTCGATCAGCGCAACGATGTTGATGCCGAATACCGATTGCAGCTGGGTCTGGGCATAGAGGTTGTTGAGGATCACCTCAGGCACTTCGCCGCGACGCAGTTCGATCACGACGCGCATACCGTCCTTGTCGGACTCGTCACGCAGCTCGGTGATGCCTTCGAGTTTCTTCTCTTTTACCAGCTCGGCGATCTTCTCGATCAGACGCGCCTTGTTCAGCTGGTAAGGGAGTTCGGTGATGACGATCTGCTGACGGCCACCGACCTTGTCGATGTCTTCGATGATCGAGCGGGCGCGCATGTAAATGCGGCCACGGCCGGTGCGATAGGCTTCGATGATGCCGGCGCGACCGTTGATGATCGCGGCAGTCGGGAAGTCCGGACCGGGAATGTATTGCATCAGCTCATCGACGGTCAGCTCGGGATTGTCGATGAGGGCCAGGCAACCGTCGATGACTTCACCGAGGTTGTGCGGCGGAATGTTGGTCGCCATGCCCACGGCGATACCGCTGGAACCGTTGACCAGCAGGTTCGGTACGCGGGTCGGCATGACCGCCGGGATCAGTTCGGTGCCGTCGTAGTTCGGCACCCAGTCCACGGTTTCCTTGTGCAGGTCCGCCAGCAGCTCGTGCGCCAGCTTGGTCATGCGCACTTCGGTGTATCGCATGGCCGCGGCGTTGTCGCCGTCCACCGAACCGAAGTTGCCCTGGCCGTCGACCAGCAGGTAACGCAGGGAGAAAGGCTGCGCCATGCGGACGATGGTGTCGTACACCGCGGTATCACCGTGCGGGTGATACTTACCGATCACGTCACCGACGACACGGGCAGATTTCTTGTACGGCTTGTTGAAGTCGTTGCCCAGCTCGCTCATCGCGAACAGCACGCGACGGTGCACGGGCTTCAAGCCATCGCGCGCATCCGGCAGTGCACGGCCGACGATCACGCTCATCGCGTAGTCGAGGTAGGACTGTTTCAGCTCGTCTTCGATATTGACCGGGAGGATTTCTTTGGCCAGTTCGCCCATGAGAAGCCTGATTCCTTTTTCTGGTGAAACTTCGCCATATCCATAGGGGACGCACGAAGCTCGTCGATGCAGGCCGAGTGCCATGCGCCGACTTACGACAAATCGACAAGTTGACCCTGGATTTGCGCAGTGAAGACAACCCCGTGGGACTGCCTCGGAAAACGCCGGATGTTATCACAAGAGCCGCCACGCACCTATCCCCCAGATGCGCATGGAGCATAGTTAGTTGACCGATGACAGGCTTAACGGGGACGAGAGAGGCTCAGAGCTTCCCTGAATGCGAATTTGAGGTCAGGTTTGGGGATGTTTATTGACAATAATGGCCTCATCGCTGGCAAGTCGAGTCGTCGCACCGCAGCTCCCACAAGATCGGCGGCGTGCACAAAACCTGTGGGAGCTGGCTTGCCAGCGATAGAGTCCGAACAGACGCCAGCGTCAATCAATGCAGGCGCTTGCGGCACATCAACTGGGCCATTTTCGCGGTGTCCGGGCGCTCGACGATGCCTTTCTCGGTGACGATTGCATCGATCAGGTCCGCCGGCGTTACGTCAAATACCGGATTGAACGCCTCGACATCCGCCCCGACACGCTTGCCGCCAACCTCCAGCAACTCGGCGCCGTCGCGCTCTTCGATAGGGATGTCATCCCCGCTGGCCAGATTCATGTCGATGGTCGAACTCGGCGCCACCACCATGAAACGCACGCCGTGATGCATGGCGTTGACCGCCAGTTGATAGGTGCCGATCTTGTTCGCCACGTCGCCGTTGGCGGTGATCCGATCGGCGCCGACGATCACCCAGGTCACGCCTTTGGTCTTCATGATGTGCGCAGCGGCGGAGTCGGCATTCAGGGTCACCGGAATGCCTTCGTTGGCCAGCTCCCACGCGGTCAGCCGCGAGCCTTGCAGCCACGGCCGGGTTTCGTCGGCGTAGACACGCTCGACCATGCCCTCGATGAACGCTGCGCGAATCACTCCGAGCGCCGTGCCGAAACCGCCAGTGGCCAGGGCGCCGGTGTTGCAGTGCGTCAGAATCGCCTGGGCATTGCCCTGATGCTTGCGGATCAGGTCGACGCCAAGTTGAGCCATGGTCAGGTTGGCTTCGCGATCACTTTCATGAATGGCGATGGCTTCGGCTTCCAGCGCCGCCAACGGATCGGCGTTTTCCTTCAAGCGATCCAGCCGGTCGTGCATGCGGTTCAACGCCCAGAACAGGTTGACCGCTGTCGGACGAGAGTCGGCCAGCAGCATGAAATCCTCCTCCAGTGCCGCGTACCAGTCGCCACCTTCGGCAATCCGGGTACGGGCCGCCAGCACGATGCCGTAGGCGGCACTGATGCCGATGGCCGGCGCACCGCGCACCACCATCGAGCGGATTGCCTCGGCCACGCCGGCGGCGCTGGTGTAGGCGATCCAGTTTTCCTCGAACGGCAAAACGCGCTGATCCAGCAGGTGGAGCGCGCCATCACGCCAATCGATGGCCTTTACTTTCTCCGCAGCCAACAGTCGATCGCGCATCCCTCACCCCGCACTCATGAACAAAAGCCGGCGATTATAGCGATCCCCCCGCGAAGACGCTCGGGTATACTTCGCCATCCTTTACAAAAGCACTGGAACCGACCCTCGATGCCGAAACCTGCCATTGTGCTCGACTTATTATTGCTGCCGACCTGGCTGGTACCCGTCGAACCTGCAGGCGTTGTGCTCAAGGAGCATGGCCTGGGCATCCGCGACGGGCGCATCGTGTTTATCGGCCCGCGTGCCGAAGCGCTGAAGTGTAACGCTGCCGAAGTCCGCGAACTGCCGGACGTTCTGCTCAGCCCCGGCCTGATCAACGCCCACGGCCATGCTGCCATGACCCTGTTCCGTGGCCTGGCCGACGATCTGCCGCTGATGACCTGGCTGGAAAACCACATCTGGCCGGCCGAGGGCAAATGGGTCGATGAAGATTTTGTGCGTGACGGCACCGACCTGGCCATCGCCGAGCAGATAAAAGGTGGCATCACCTGTTTCTCGGACATGTACTTCTTCCCGAAGGTTGCGAGCGAGCGCGTGCACAACAGTGGAATCCGTGCGCAGATCGCGATTCCGATCCTCGATTTCCCGATTCCGGGTGCCGCCAGCGCCGATGAAGCCATTCGTCAGGGCGTCGAACTGTTCGGCGACCTGAAGCATCACGAACGCATCAAGATCACCTTCGGCCCTCATGCACCCTACACCGTGGGCGACGAGAACCTGGAAAAAATCCGCGTGATCGCCGAAGAGCTGGATGCCTCGATCCACATGCACGTTCACGAAACCGCGTTCGAAGTACAGCAAGCGGTCGAACAGCGCGGCGAACGCCCGCTGGCACGTCTCGGTCGCCTCGGCCTGCTCGGCCCGCGTTTCCAGGCCGTGCACATGACCCAGATCAGCGATGACGACCTGGCGTTGCTGGTAGAAAGCAACACCAGCGTGATCCACTGCCCGGAGTCGAATCTGAAACTGGCCAGCGGCTTCTGCCCGGTGGAGCGCCTGTGGCAGGCCGGGGTCAACGTCGCGGTCGGCACCGATGGCGCCGCGAGCAACAATGACCTGGATCTGCTGGGCGAAACCCGCACCGCCGCCCTGCTGGCCAAAGCGGTCGCCGGCTCGGCCACCGCGCTGGACGCCCATCGGGCCTTGCGCATGGCCACGCTGAACGGCGCGCGTGCCTTGGGAATCGAAGCCGAGACCGGCTCGCTGGAGCTCGGCAAGGCCGCAGACATCGTCGCCTTCGACCTGTCCGGCCTGGCGCAACAACCGGTCTATGACCCGGTCTCGCAGCTTATATACGCCACCGGTCGCGACTGCGTGAAACACCTGTGGGTTGCCGGCAAGCAGTTGCTTGACGACCGGCGTCTGACCCGACTTGACGAACAACTGCTCGGCGAAACCGCCCGGGCCTGGGGCCGACGCATCAGCGGCCACACCGAATCGTAAACACTCCGGGGCAAACGCCGGGGCTACAGACTTTTTCAAGTTTTAGAGGATTGAATCATGAGCAACGTCGACCACGCCGAAATCGCCAAATTCGAAGCCCTGGCCCATCGTTGGTGGGATCGCGAAAGCGAGTTCAAACCGCTGCACGACATCAACCCGCTGCGGGTCAACTGGATTGACGAGCGCGTCAACCTGGCCGGCAAAAAGGTCCTCGACGTCGGTTGCGGCGGCGGCATTCTCAGCGAAGCCATGGCCCAGCGCGGCGCGACCGTGACTGGCATCGACATGGGCGAAGCACCGTTGGCAGTCGCGCAACTGCATCAGCTGGAATCCGGGGTGAACGTCGAGTACCGCCAGATCACCGCCGAAGCCCTGGCTGAAGAAATGCCCGAGCAGTTCGACGTCGTCACCTGCCTGGAAATGCTCGAACACGTACCGGACCCGTCCTCGGTGATCCGTGCCTGCTTCCGCATGGTCAAGCCCGGCGGCCAGGTGTTCTTCTCCACCATCAACCGCAATCCGAAGGCGTACCTGTTCGCCATCGTCGGCGCCGAATACATCATGAAGCTGCTGCCGCGCGGCACCCACGACTTCAAGAAATTCATCCGTCCGTCCGAGCTGGGTGCCTGGAGCCGCATGGCCGGCCTGACCGTCAAGGACATCATCGGTCTGACCTACAACCCGCTGACCAAGCACTACAAGCTGGCGGCGGACGTTGACGTCAACTACATGATCCAGACCCTGCGCGAGGAGTAAGCCGATGGCCATCAGAGCAGTCCTTTTCGACATGGACGGCACTCTGCTCGACACCGCGCCGGACTTCATCGCCATCTGCCAGGCGATGCGCGCGGATCGTGGCTTGCCGCCGATGAACGACAAACACATCCGCGATGAAATCTCCGGCGGCGCCAAGGCCATGGTCGCGGTGACGTTCTCGATGGATCCGGAGTCGCCGGGCTTCGAGGAGTTGCGTCTGGAGTTCCTCGAGCGCTATCTGGTGGGTTGCGCCGTGCACAGCAAGCTGTTCGACGGCATGGGCGAATTACTGGCCGACATCGAGAAAGCCAATCTGGTCTGGGGTGTAGTCACCAACAAGCCGCTGCGCTTCGCCGAGCCGATCATGCAGCAACTGGGACTGGCCGAGCGCTCTGCGCTGCTGATCTGCCCGGATCACGTGAAGAACAGCAAGCCGGATCCCGAGATGCTGACTCTTGCCTGCAAGATGCTTGATCTGGATCCGTCGAGCGTTCTGTTTATCGGCGATGATCTGCGCGATATCGAATCCGGCCGTGACGCCGGCACCAAAACCGCTGCCGTGACCTATGGCTACATTCACCCCGACGACAACCCTCGTCATTGGGGCGCGGACGTGGTGGTGGATCATCCGCTGGAGTTGCGCAAGGTGCTGGATAACGCTCTGTGCAGTTGCTGAGTGGTGCTGCAAAGCGACCATCGCTGCATTCCCGCGCAAGACGCGGGAACGATCAGAAGTTAATGGATTAGAGGTTTCTTATGTTTGATTACTCCGCTCGCCCCGAATTGCTCAAGGATCGGGTCATTCTGGTCACCGGTGCCGGTCGCGGCATCGGCGCGGCTGCCGCCAAGACCTACGCCGCCCACGGTGCGACCGTGCTGCTGCTGGGCAAGACCGAAGCCAACCTGACCCAGGTCTACGACGAGATCGAAGCCGCCGGGCATCCGCAGCCGGCAGTGATCCCGTTCAACCTCGAAACCGCCCTGCCCCATCAATACGATGAGCTGGCGGCAATGATCGAGACCGAGTTCGGCCACCTTGACGGCCTGCTGCACAACGCCTCTATCATTGGCCCGCGCACGCCGATCGAGCAGTTGTCCGGTGAAAACTTCATGCGTGTCATGCAGGTCAACGTCAACGCGATGTTCATGCTCACCAGCACCCTGCTGCCGCTGCTGAAACTGTCGCAGGATGCCTCGGTGGTCTTCACCTCCAGCAGTGTCGGCCGCAAGGGCCGTGCTTACTGGGGCGCCTATGGCGTATCGAAGTTCGCTACCGAAGGTCTGATGCAAACCCTGGCCGACGAAGTCGACGGCGTGGCGCCGGTGCGCTCCAACAGCATCAACCCCGGGGGAACCCGCACCAGCATGCGTGCCCAGGCGTATCCAGGTGAAAACCCGCTGAACAATCCGACGCCGGAAGAGATCATGCCGGTCTACCTCTACCTGATGGGCCCGGACAGCACCGGTATCAATGGTCAGGCCTTCAACGCCCAGTAATGCCATACGTCGCATTTGTTGCCGTGGCGGAATACCGTCGCGGCATGCAATTGCCGCTTTGAGCGCAGCAAATTCAGTCAAATAACCACCGCCCCTTCTCCAGCTAAAATCCCAAGCCATTGATTAAGAACGGTTTTAATAAAATATGAACCGTATGGCATGACTTTCGCTCTACATTTCCTCAAAGCACGCCGAGTGAAGGCAGTCGGGCAAGGCCTGATTCGATAGCTGACTAATCGTAATCGGGCAGACTAAACTTACGCCAAATGTCCTACGGGACTGATGGATCAGTATGACGCGCAGCCCATAGCCGCTCTCACCCAGCCTGTAAGACAGACTTACTGCTTAGGGGCTCACGCCATATGAAATCACCCTCCCAGACCACTGCAATTGACTTCGACAGTGCCAAATTGCAACGCCTGGGCTTTGGTCAGCAGCCGCCTCTCCTGGCGCGACCTGTCAGCCTGGCGCAACTGCGCCAGCAAATGAGCCTGCAACTGCAAACCAGCCTTGAACCTCAACGCATCCTCGGTCTGTTTTTCCGCGAAGTTCAGCGTCTGGTGCCGCTGGACGCCTTGACCTACGTGCACAACGGCAGCGACCTGCGCCTGGAGTTCGGTGCCCGCGGCCACCACTCGGCCAGCTACCGCCTCAGCCACGAAGGCGAGCACATGGGTGAGCTGGTGTTCCGCCGCAACCAGCGCTTCAGCGAACAGGAACTGGGCAATCTCGAATCGCTGCTGTCCGCCCTGCTGTACCCGATGCGCAATGCCCTGCTCTACCGCGCCGCCACGCAAAGCGCCCTGCGTGATCCATTGACCGGTGCCGGCAACCGTATTGCCATGGAGCAGACACTGCAACGTGAAATCGAGATGTCCCGCCGGCACCTGCAACCGTTGTCGTTGCTGATGCTGGACATCGACCATTTCAAACAGGTCAACGACCTTCATGGTCACAGCGCCGGCGACGACGTGCTCAAAGCCGTGGCGGCATCGATCAAGGGCCAGTTGCGCAATGTCGATATGGTGTTCCGTTATGGCGGGGAAGAGTTTCTGATTCTGCTGTCCAACACCGGGCGTGATGCGGCCGCCATGGTCGGTGAGCGCCTGCGTCAGGCAGCCCAGGCCCAGGATTACTATGCCAATAATCGATTGATCGAACTGACCGTGAGTCTCGGCTGCTCGACCCTGTTGCCGGGCGAATCCGCCGAAAGCCTGCTGCGCCGTGCCGACAGCGCGCTGTATGTGGCCAAGCGCGAGGGCCGCAATCGCCTGACCATGGCGGGCTAGATATTCGCTGCCAACAAAAAACGGGAGCCAGGGCTCCCGTTTTTTTATTGATGTCGCCGAAACTAGCTCTCGACCAGTGCCCGACGCTCACGCCCGACCATCACCCGCTCCGACAGTTCGAGCTGCATGCAGCGCTCGAGGAACAGGTACATGTAGTCATAACTCTTGCAGATCGCCTGTCGCAGCTCCGCCTGCAGGGCTTTGCTCGGGTTCATCCCGGCGAGGGTGCAGATGATCTCCAGCGCTTCCCACGGATGGGCATCGTCGTACTGGGCGTGCATCTTCAGCCACTTCATGGCCCGCTTGCGATCCTCTTCAGGAAAAGCGGCGGCATAGACACCCGTCGAACACACCAGCGCCGACCACTCCCCGGTCGCGCCTTCGATGGCGTAGTTGGTGGCCGCGATGGCCACGATCAGTGAATCCGCCGAACTGGTGTGCCAGCACCAGTGGCTCAGGGCGTGCAATTCCGGCGGCACTTGCTGCGCCTGCAGATCTTCCAGGCTCACCCCATGGGCCCGGCTCCAATGCAGCCAATAATCGGCGTGGTTGAGTTCGACGCGAATATTGCGCATCAACCAGCGCCGCGCCATGTCTTCACCCGGATGACGGGCGAATTTGGTCTTGGTGAGATTCTGCGCCATGTACAACGCGAATTGCTCAACGACGGGCCAGCCCCCGATCAGGTACTGGCGCATGGTTCTGGCGCTGAGCTTGTTATCACGCATACGCAGATAAAGTTCATGTTCGACAACCCGGCGTTTGCTCTCGCTGCAATCCTGGATCAGTTGTTGCGCCCAGGCGGGATAACTTGCAGCTTCCATGAGTGGTCCGGTTCGGTTGAATGTGTCGATCACTGTTCGGCTCCTTTTGATTTGTGATTGTAAGGATCGGCAAGAGATTTCAACGGAACGTGCCAGGCGCCTTGAATAACAACGGCTGCGGTCTGGCGGGCCGACTTTGCAAACTGTCACAGGTAAACAACTGCGGACGCTCCACTACATAACCCTGAGCGTAATCCACGCCGATTTCAAGCAATGCCTGCTCGATCTGCGCTGTTTCGACAAACTCGGCAATTGTCTGCTTACCCATGACATGCCCGATGTGATTGATCACTTCGACCATTGCACGGTTAATCGGGTCGTCCAGCATATCCTTTACGAAACTCCCGTCGATCTTCAGGAAGTCTACAGGCAAATGTTTCAGATAAGCGAATGAAGACATTCCGGCGCAAAAGTCATCCAGCGAAAAATAACATCCCAAGCCTTTGAGTTCATTAATAAATCTGATTGCGCTCCCGAGATTTGCAATGGCACTGGTTTCTGTAATTTCAAAACAAATCATTTCAGGCGGTATGCCGTAGTTATCAAACTGTTCCCGCAGAAAGTGCAAGAACGCGTCATCTCCGATAGTAATGCCTGAAAGATTAATCGCACACATTGCCAGAGGGCCTTCGCACTTATCGTTAATACATTGAGCAATAACCTTAAATACATTCTGAACAACCCATCGATCCAGCGAGGTCATCAAACCGTAACGTTCCGCCGCCGGTATGAAACTGTCCGGCAGAATCATCCGGCCCGCTTCGTCATGCAGACGCAGCAGAATTTCGATATGTCCGCGAGTGCCACCGGCAACCGAACCCAGCGGGGCGATTTCCTGGGCGTAGAGGCAGAAGCGGTTTTCTTCCAGGGCCATGTGCAGGCGTTGCACCCAAGCCATCTCGCCAAAGCGCAGGGACAATTCCGAGTCGTCGGCATGGTAGACCTGCACCCGGTTGCGACCCTTTTCCTTGGCCATGTAGCAAGCCATATCGGCGGCCCGCAACGAGGCCTCGAGAGTGGTCGGGTTCTGTGCGACGTGCACCAGACCAATGCTGACGGTGGTCAGGAATGGCCGCCCCTTCCAGACAAAATGCAGATTTTGCACGGTCTGACGCAGCCCCTCGGCGATCTTCTCAGCCGCCTCCGGTGCGCAGTTCTCCAGCAGGATGCCGAACTCGTCGCCGCCAAGCCGCGCCAGGGTGTCGCCTTCGCGCAGACCCGATTGCAGCAACGCACAGATATGCCGCAGCAACTCATCGCCGGCCGCATGCCCGCAGGTGTCATTGACCAGTTTGAATTGATCCAGATCGAGGAACATCAGCGCATGCCGCCCGGCCTGGCGCGTCAGGTTGTGCAGTGCCTGTTCGAGCCGGTATTCGAATTCGCGACGGTTGGCCAGCCCGGTCAGTGCATCGTGGGTGGCCTGCCATGACAGATTGGCGATGTATTGCCGCTCCTGGGTCATGTCATGCAGCACCAGCACCGCCCCACTGACCTTGCCGGCATTGCGGATCGGCGCGCCGACCAGGGTCACCGACACGGTGCTGCCGTCCAGTCGCTGGATCAGCTTCGAGTGTTCGCTGCCGCCGGTCAGCTGGCCACTGAGAATGTGCTCGATCAGGGTCAGCCCTTCCGTCTGGGCGTTGTCATCCAGCAAATTGAACAACGCCGCCAGCGGCAGACCGGACGCCTGCTCGGCCTTCCAGTGGGTCAACGCCTCGGCGGCCGGATTCATGTAGTCGATCGCCCCGCTCACGTCGGTGGTGATCACACCGTCGCCAATCGAATGCAGGGTGACATGCGCGCGATCTTTTTCCAGTTGCAACGCTTCGGCGAAAGCATGACGCTGCTTGAGCAGTTTGCGGGTGCGCAGCAGCGCCAGCACGATCAGGCCCAGTGCGGTGGCCAGGTTGGTAAACAACAGCAGGCGCAGAATCATCCGCGAGCCTTCACCCAGGGCATCGCTGAACGCCTTGGCGGCCGGGGTCACGCCGTCGTTGATCGCAAAGATCCGGTCCTTCCAGCGGCGGATATCGGCCTCGGTGGCGGCATTGGCGGTGATGCGCTGATGCATCTCCTGCGCCACGCCGTCGAGCTCTACCAGATAGGCATCGCCCAGGGTCCAGCGGTCGATGGCAATTTCCAGATAACTGAAGTGACGGAAATTCAGGTACAGCCAGATCAGGCTGGAGACATCGTCCGGGTGGTTGCCGCCCTTGAGAATGCCCTCGCGTGCCGCCTGCAGGTCGGGCGGTTGCTTGTCCAGTGCCAGACGCAACTGATGACCGCCCTGAGGCACGGCAATGGCGTTCTGGTACTTGAGGTAGATCGCATCATCACGGCTGTCGGCGTACAGGTTGAGGTAATAGATGGCGTCTTTCTGACCCTTGGACCACAGGCTCTCGCCCGCCACATAACCGCGAACGGCCGACAGGACATAAAGACTCACGCCCCCCAGCAACGCCTGAAACAACACGACGGCGATGAATGGCCAGACGATGCCCAACAACCGAGGCGTTCCGAGAGTCCGCTTTTGCTTCATGGTATTCCTTGCATGAGCACTGCCTGATCGTCCTGCGAACATCCCCCCAAGACTAGGAGGCCTTCCCGGTTCCGGCAAGCGACGGATCCGCCTCAGTTCAGGACAGAAGCCGGATAGACATATATACGGCCACACTCGCAGGCGGGACCGATTAACTGGGCACTCCAGGCATTCTCCCTTTTTGGCGGGAATGCTTTCACAAGGAGTGTGACATGACCTCGACGTCTCCAGCTTCAATCGATCCATCGGCAATTGCAGAATCGAGCGCTCGCAAGACGCTGGGTCTGGATGCCGGCCCGGATATCGAATCCCTGGTTCCCCGACCGACCGCCAGGGACCGGAAAAAGTTCAAGGCCGCGCAGCTTGCGACACCAGCCCCTGCGCCCTCCATGACCCTTGAACAGTACACGGCGAAAAGCATCAATGAACGAATGATCGAAACGGTCAAATCCTTTCTGATCGGCAAGCCCTCGCTGATTCGTCATTTGAGCGGCGATATCCTGCGCCTCGCAGCCCCGGAAGCGCTGCGCGCAACACCTTCGGTTTTCCTCCAGCGAATACTCAATACCCCGGAATCACTGGATCTGACAGAACGGCTACTGAAAAAGCTCAAATGGTACGGCGCTTCCCCAGGCGAACAGACGCCGGCGTCGGTGCGTTATCAATTGATCTGCAAAGCCATCTGCCTCTATCTGCACACCCCCTCAGCTGACGAGCCGCAAGCGCTCGCCGGTTTTCACTGGCAAGACCCGGCCCACTGGGGCAAGAGCTACCAGACCTTGCGCCACGAATTCGAACAGCATTTGCTGCGCAGCGGCCGGGTTGCCAACACCAAAGAGGCGATCCTTCTGGCTCGGGTATTCCAGACCCGCCTTTCGAAAGACTTCAGCGTGCGCGATGTACCACCGGAGCTTCGTTACAAGACGTCCGTGGTCTGGGTGAACTTCATGCACGGCGTACTGCTGGCCGAGGAAACCGGTCTGGATCAATCAGCGCCCTTGTCCTTCCAGCAACTGGTTGATCTGCCGCTGCAACGCAGCGCCGGCGCATCGGCCGAACAACTCGAGGCGATTGCACGACTGCGTATGGCTCCTGCCCTGGAATGGGCCGTCTGCACGGGCGCCATTGCGCAGCGAACGACAACCGCTTACGACCAGGAAGATATCAACCGCGCACTGTCGACTCTGGAAGAACACACCGAGCGCCTGAACAACGCCGTGAAGACACTGGACTTGCGTCCACCTGAGCGACTGCAGATGGCCAGGCAGGTCATGACGAACGTTTTCAGAGGCGTCACGTTCGCACGGGACGGGCGCAAATTGCTGTCGGCGGATCCTAGTCACAGCCATTCCAGGGCACCACTGGATCTGAACAAGCAGCAGGGCCAGGACTTTCTCGACGTCTATGCAGACGGTCAGCTTGATGGCAGCAAGCGATGGATCGTCTCCATGCCCGATGGTACAACGCGTTCGACCACCGCACTGAGGCTCGATGGACAGCGAGTGCTCCATGCCGAGCGGGAAAACTGGCGCGGCGGTTATGACCGGGTCGAAGACGGCGTCTACAGTTGGGCCGGCAATTTCTTGCCTGACATCAACGCCCGGTTCGAAACTGCGTTCAACGACTACCTGACAACCATCAGACAGGCTTATCAATCGCTGATTGCCAGTTTGCTGAGATCACTGCCAGCGGCAGATCGCCGGGCGCTGGCTCAAGGTGAAGTCCAGGTGCTGAGCCTGCGGCAGAAAACCGCGCCGAACGAGAAGTCGGAGCAGATCCGGGCAAGGAAGGGATTCGTTCTGAAAGTGATTTACAACACAGACATCACTTACTACGAGCTCATCCCGAGCGCGGGCGTCGTTCGTCAGCGAACCGGTTTGAGGTTTTCCACAATCGATGGCGTTCGAACAGAGTTTCCACTGCACGCCTCGATCCCGGGACAAAGCTATTCGCCCGAGCGCAATCTGAGCACTTCCCTCCTGCTCGACTGGTCCGCCCACTTCCACGGCAGAGTGCCGGCAGAGCGGGCATCGTGTCCGGGATACCTCGATATCATGGGGTTCATGCCGGCAGCGGTATCATCCGGCTCGACGGATGCCGAGGGTGAAGCCCTCCTGACGACATCCCGACTGAATGAACTGGCGGGTTATATCGCAACGAACTTTCTCTATGTAGATGAACAGCAACTGCACATACAGGCCCGCGGCATGACGTCCTTCGACGCCGCTCGGGCGAAAACCGAGAAGCGCCTGGAAACGTTCGTGTCCATCGTCAAGGGATTCGTGCCTTTCTGGGGCAGCATCGATGATCTTCTGTCGGACAGCACCTCAGGCAAAATCATGGGCGGGGTCGGACTCCTGTTTGATCTCGCATCGTTCCTTTGCCCTATCGGCAAATTCATCTCGGGCTCGGTGCGCCTGCTTCGTGCCACTGTCGGCAGCAGTCGCATGGCTATCAAAGCGAGCCTGCCGTCCTTCTCGACGCTGACTCGCAAGCTTCTGACCAATTCACTGGCAAATCTCAACCCGCTCGATGGCATTCCCACACTGCTTAAAAGTCTGGGAAGCGGTGCCGGCAGAGGACTGCTGTTCATCGGTCGGGCGAGTATCGGCGGCATCAGAAAACTCACGGGACATGCTGACGGCTACCGACTGGTTCATAACCTGCCCCAGGCCATCGATCCGGGGAACTGGAAGCCGCTGGCCAATACTGACGAGCTGGCAACGGTCAACGGCATCGATGACGTCATTGTGCGTCACACAAATGCGTTGGATCTGGAACAACTGCATCTGGTCGACCCGTTGACATCCCTGCCCTATGGCCCGCGCCTGCGCAACAACAGCCGGGATCTCATCCAGGGCAGATCCACTTTCAGGAAGCTGCCGCCCACCGAATCCCACGCTCTGGCCGAAGTCCCGGAACACGCCCACGTTCGTGAAATGCTGGAGGTCGATGGCCGAACCACGCTGTTGATTGATGACATCCCCTATCGTCTGGATGGCGATCAATTGCGTCGGGCCGATCTGATTGATGATCTGTCGATGTTCAAAGCGATGCCCTGTCGGGTACGGCGCGCTGGTAACAATGTCTGCAAAACACGCTTTGTCACCGGTGATCCCGCGCCGACCCCGGGTACCGGCAGTTTCGACGAAAGCAAAGGCTGGGCCCCCTGGTTCGGAGACAGCATCTACACGCCCGCTGTTGATGGGCGAGCGAAGCTTCTCAAACACCTGAAAAGAAGAAACCAGCTCGACGCAACGATGGAGTTTCAGAAAGGGATATACGGCAGAATCAACGTAAAAACGCCCTACGGAACCCGAGGTGAATTCGACACCTTCCAGGCCGGCGCCACCATTGTTCCGGCTCTGGACGGATCGAAGCACTATATATTTACCCGGCTGGATGCCGGTGCCTTCTACGTCGCCGAACTTTCCAAGGGGCAAAACATTTCCGGCCCCCTGAAACTGCGCCAGGCCAAAACTCTGCCCGCCGATTTGCGAAAAGAACTGATGACCGTCTATACCGGCTCACTCAATGCCAACAACATGGCGAGAATCCACGGTGTGCCGGCAGTAGAGCGCGCACTGAAAAGTATGGACCAGATTGCCATTCCGATTGGTGGCCACCGGTATCCACCCAATACGCTCAAGCTGCTCAAGGTCGACACCAGTCCCGGTGAGGCGGTGCTGTTCGACCACTCCACGCGGATGATTGTCAGCCAACGCCCGACCGGAACAGCGTCCTGGTCTCGCAGCAGCACCGCACCAGAGCCCCTACGCCAAAGGGCTGCGAACATATTCGACACACTGTTTGTTGAGAAAACCATCAAGGTTGAGTCAGGCGCCGACTTGCGGATCAATCAAACGATGGAAAAACTCCAGAATCTGCTCCCGCGTCGCCTGCAAACCGAGAACGCGAGAAACATCGCTTACGCCGACATCGTAACCTCGACCGGCAAGCGTGAGGTTTACGTCAGTGTCTCCGGCGCAAAGGGACACACAGGGGAACTGCCACTGTTCAAACCTCCATTCGCCCCGGACAAGGTCATCGTCGGCGATACGACTTACTTCAACATCGACTTCGGCCAGACATTTGCCAGAACTTCTTTGAACGTCTCCCCACGGGGAAAAATATTGGCTATTCCCCATTCGATCAAGGATGTACACAACTACAAACCGGAGATGACCAGTCGACCGACCTCGCTGGACAGTGAATCCAAACTGATCAGTGTGCTTCGGCAAAAGTACCCGGACAACAAGATGATCACATCGGTGGATGTGGCGACCACCATGCCACCATGCACCAGCTGTTCAGTGGTCATGAAGGAGTTCGGCCACAACGGTGGTGCGGATGCACTGAAGGTCTTGTGGAACTGACCTACAACCGCTGCAAATGCCCATAAAGCTTGGCGTACAACCCACCATCGGCAATCAGTTGCTGATGGTCGCCATCTTCGGCCACTTGCCCGCCGTCGAACACCAGCACCCGGTCTGCCTGTTTCACCGCCGACAAGCGGTGGGCGATGATCAGCGTTGTGCGGCCATGGAGGAAGCGCGCCATGGCCTGGTGCAGGTTGTATTCGGTGGCGGCATCGAGGGCTGACGTCGCTTCGTCGAGGATCACCACTTTGGGTTCGGCGAGGATCATCCGGGCGATAGCCAGCCGTTGCCGCTGCCCCCCGGACAGACGCACGCCGGAGCGGCCGACGATGCTGTCGAGGCCGTCCGGCAAGGCGCGGATGGTGGGTTCGAGCTGGGCGATTTCCAGTGCCTGCCAGCAGGCTTCATCGCTGCGGGTACGACCCATGGTCAGGTTGGCGCGCACGGTGTCGTTGAACAGCGCCGGATGTTGCAACACCACAGCGACGTTTTCCCGAACCGTTTCCAGGCCGATTTCCTGCTGGCTCGAGCCGCCGAAACGGATCGTCCCCGCCAGTGGCGTGTACAGGCCCAGCAGCAATTGCACGAGGGTACTTTTGCCGCCACCGCTGGCACCGACAATCGCCACTTTTTCACCGGGGGCGATGGACAGGTTCAACTGATCCAGCACCAGTTCGTCGCCGTAACCGAAGCTCAGACCCTGCACCTGAATCCCGACGGTATCGCGGCCCTTGAACGGGTCGACGCCGCCGGGGTATTGCGGCTCGTCGGCGCGGGCCAGCAGTTCGTTGATCCGCGACAGCGCACCGCCCGCCGCGTAGTAGGCATATTGCAGGTTCAGCAGTTGTTCGACCGGGCCGATCATGAACCACAGGTAGCTGAACACCGCGAGCATCTGGCCAATCGACAGGTCAGAGAACAACACCGTCAACATGGCCGCCGCGCGAAAGATATCGATGCCGAACTGAAACAACAGGCCGCTGGCGCGGTTCGAAGCGTCGGTCTTCCACTGCGAGTTGACCGCGTAGTTGCGCACTTCCTGAGCCCGCAGGCCAAGGCGCCCCAGGAAGAAGCCCTGACGGTTGCCGGCCCGCACTTCCTGGATCGCATCGAGGGTTTCGCTCAGCGCCTGGGTGAAACGCGAGGTGCTGTCGTTCTCCAGTTTCTTCAGGTGTTTGACCCGTTTGCCCAACTGCACCGTGGCGTAAATCACCAAGGGGTTGAACAGCAGGATCAGCAGCGCCAGTTTCCAGTGCATCCACATCAGGATGCTGGCAGTGCCGACCAGCGTCAGCATCGCCACCAGAAAACGACTGAGGGTTTCTCCGACAAACTTGTCGAGGGTGTCGAGGTCGGTGACCAGGTGCGTGGTGACCGTGCCGCTGCCCAGGCTTTCGTATTCGCCGAGGGAGATCCGTTTGAGTCGTTCAATCAAACGCACGCGAATGCGATAAACGATGTCCTTGGCCAGCCGCGCAAACAACCGCGCCTGCAACACGCCAAAACACAGGGCGCTGCAGCGCAGGGTCAGCGTCACCACCAGCATCAGGCCGATGTAGCCCGCCGCTTGCTGCCACATTGAGGGCAGCACGTGGTTCATGACTTTCAGCGCAGCATCGCCATGGCCGAGCAGGACTTCGTCCACCAGCAACGGCAACAGCAGCGGAATCGGCACACTGCACAGCGTCGCCAGTACGGCCACGCCATTGGCGATCCACAGGGATTTTTTGTGATGAAGTGCCAATCGCCGGACTTCAGCCCAGCTCAGCCGGTCGACACGCTTGACGGCTGGCGTGTCATCGGCCGGGTCAGACACAGGCCGCGCGCTCCAGCCATCGACCGAGCAGCGGTGACAGTTCACTGAGCGGCTGGTAGCCGTTGGTCAGCAACGCCAGTTGGCCGTTGCGTTCGGCGAGCAGGGTCGGGAATCCGGCGATGCCCAGATCCTGGACCCAAGTAAAATCGGCCTGGGTCGCCTTGTGTTGATCGGCATGATCGAACAGGGCAGCAAATTCGATGCGCGGGACGCCGGCCTTTTCTGCCAGCTCCACCAGAACGCTGGCCTGGGTGACATCGCGACCTTCAGCGTAAAACGCGTGCTGGATCAGCCCGACCAGTTTCCACGCGCAATCCGGCGCCAGGCTGCGCGCCGTAACGATGGCCCGGCAGGCAGGCTCGGTGTCGTAGACAAAACCGTCGGGCAACGCGCCTTCGAACTTGAACGGCTGGCCGGTGGCCTCGGTGACCGCCTGCCAGTGTTCGAGAATGTAGCGCCGGGTGGTTGGCTCCAGCGCCGAACCGCTGCCGGTGCGCAACCCGCCGACCACCAGGTGCAGTTCCACCCCGGCGGCCTGCGCCTGCTCCACCAATGCCTTGGCCACCGGGGCAAATCCCCAGCACCACGAACACATCGGATCCATCACATAGAGCAGGCGTGCAGACATGATTAAGCCTCGGTGGATGCTTGCTTATAGTTGTAGCCGATCGGGTGCGGCATGTTGCGCGCTTTTGCCAGTTCGATCTGCTTCTGGCGGTCGATGGCGCTGCGGCGGGTCTTCTCGCTCAGGGAGTTCCAGCAGTGCGGGCAGCTGATGCCGGCCACGTAATGCTCGGAGGCGCGATCTTCAACGCTGACCGGGGTACGGCAGGCATGGCATTGATCGTAGTCGCCTTCGCTCAGGTCATGGCGCACGGTCACGCGGTTGTCGAACACAAAGCAGTCGCCCTGCCATTTGGTTTCTTCCTGCGGTACTTCTTCGAGGTACTTCAGGATGCCGCCCTTGAGGTGATAAACCTCTTCGAAGCCTTCGCCGAGCATGTAGCTCGAGGCCTTCTCGCAGCGGATGCCGCCGGTGCAGAACATCGCGACTTTCTTGTGCACGGCCGGATCGAAGTGTTCTTTGATGTAGTCGGGGAATTCGCGAAAACTGGTGGTTTTCGGATCAATGGCGCCTTCGAAGGTGCCGATCGAGACCTCGTAATCGTTGCGGGTGTCGATCAGCAGCACTTCCGGATCGCTGATCAGTGCGTTCCAGTCCCTGGGCTCGACGTAGGTGCCGACCTTCTTGTTCGGGTCGACGCCTTCGACGCCCAGGGTCACGATCTCTTTCTTGAGCTTGACCTTGGTGCGATAGAACGGCTGCTCGTCGCAGTACGATTCCTTGTGATCGATATCGACCATGCGCGGATCGTTGCGCAGCCAGGCCAGCAGGCCATCGATGCCTTCACGGCTGCCGGACACCGTGCCGTTGATGCCTTCTTCGGCGATCAGCAAGGTGCCTTTGATGCCGTTATCGACCATTGCTTGCAGCAGGGGCTCGCGCAGGTTGACGTAATCTTCGAGGGTGACGAACTTGTACAGTGCCGCCACGACAATCGGTTGTGTCATGGGTATTTCTCCAGGTGGCTACCCTCGTAAAGGGTGAACCGGATGCGAAAAAAAACGCGCCGGGTGAGCGGCGCGTTGCGGATTCTAGCAAAAAACCTCAGTTCATTGCTGCAAGGCTCAATGCTTGCTGCCGCCGGCACAGGTCGGCGACGCCGGAGCGACGCCTGTCTCTGCCCATTCCTGCGGGGTGTAGGTGTGCAGCGCCAACGCATGGAACTCGCCCATCAGCTCGCCGAGCGTGCCGTAGACTTTCTGGTGGCGCTTGACCCGGTTCAGGCCTTCGAACTGCGCACTGACCACCACTGCCTTGAAGTGGGTCTGCAACCCGCGACTGTGCATGTGGCTTTCGTCCAGCACTTGCAGATGCTCAGGCTGAAGCAGCGCCAGCGTCGATTCGATGCGTTGTTGCATGGTCATCACGAACTCCGCTTACTTCTTCTTGGCTGGAGCTGCGCCTTTCGGTGCCAGCTCGTTGGTCATGTCGTCCAGCAACTTGTTGACCACCGGTACGGCGCTTTCCAGTTTGGCCTGGGTCATCTGGGCCGACTGCTGGGTCAGTTGCGGCATTTTTTCCAGGACTTTCTTGCCCAGTGGTGACTGGTAGAACGCGACCAGATCTTTCAGTTCCTGTTCGCTGAAGTTGCTGGTGTAGAGCTTGACCATGTCCGGTTTGAGCTTGTTCCAGCCGATGGCCTGGTCCAGAGCGGCGTTGGCCTTGGCCTGGTAGGTATCCAGCACGGCTTTCTTGGATTCCGGCGCCTTGGTCTGTTCAAAACGCTGGGCGAACATCTGCTGCACCTGCATGTACACCGGAGTGCCCAGCTTGTCAGCGTGCGCCAGGGTCAGGAAAGTTTCGGCACTGGCGTTGTGGCTGGCGGTATCGGCAAGCACCTGGCCGCTGGCGCAGACCAGGGCAACCGCGGTGCAGATGGCACGAAGACGAGTCATCGAGTTTCCTTTTCAGCTAGGCGAGGTAAAACCCCAAGGGCGACCATTCTGCGCCTGAATAACGCTGCGGCTCAACCCCTGGCCCTTGCCGTGCTTGATTGGCGGGGGCCGGCGGGTCAACAATCGAAGGGATGGAACCACCCGGCGTGAGCCGGGCCTAAACTGCGCAAACAGACCAACAGGAGTGTGCACGATGAGCCGTATCGAAACCGACAGCCTGGGCCAGATCGAGGTCCCGGACGACGCTTACTGGGGCGCTCAGACGCAACGCTCGCTGATCAACTTCGCCATCGGTCAGGAACGCATGCCATTGCCGGTACTGCACGCGCTGGCCCTGATCAAGAAAGCCGCGGCCCGGGTCAACGACCGCAACGGCGACCTGCCCGCCGACATTGCCCGCCTGATCGAACAGGCCGCCGACGAAGTGCTCGACGGCCAGCACGACGACCAGTTCCCGCTGGTGGTCTGGCAGACCGGCAGCGGCACCCAAAGCAACATGAACGTCAACGAAGTGATTGCCGGGCGCGCCAACGAACTGGCCGGCAACCCGCGCGGCGGCAAGACGCCGGTGCACCCCAACGATCACGTCAACCGCTCGCAGAGCTCCAACGACTGCTTCCCCACCGCCATGAGCATCGCCACCGCGCAAGCGGTGCAGGGCCAACTGCTGCCAGCGATCGCCGAGCTGTCGGGCGGACTGGCCGAACTTTCGGCGCGGCACATGAAGCTGGTGAAGACCGGCCGCACCCACATGATGGACGCCACGCCGATCACCTTTGGTCAGGAGCTCTCCGGATTCATAGCGCAGCTGGATTACGCCGAACGGGCGATTCGCGCGGCGTTGCCGGCGGTCTGCGAACTGGCGCAGGGCGGCACTGCCGTCGGCACCGGACTCAACTCGCCCCACGGCTTCGGCGAAGCGATTGCCGCCGAGCTGGCGGCGTTGTCCGGCCTGCCGTTCGTCACCGCGCCGAACAAGTTTGCCGCCCTTGCCGGTCATGAACCATTGACCACCCTTTCCGGCGCCCTGAAAACCCTCGCCGTGGCGCTGATGAAAATTGCAAACGATCTGCGCCTGCTGGGCTCCGGCCCACGAGCCGGGTTCGCCGAAGTGCGCCTGCCGGCCAACGAACCGGGCAGCTCGATCATGCCCGGCAAGGTCAACCCGACCCAGTGCGAGGCGTTGTCGATGCTGGCCTGTCAGGTGCTGGGCAACGACGTGGCGATCGGTTTCGCCGCCAGCCAGGGTCACCTGCAACTGAACGTGTTCAAACCGGTGATCATCCACAACCTGCTGCAATCGATCCGCCTGCTGGCTGATGGCTGCAGCAACTTCCAGCAGCATTGCATCGCCGGTCTTGAGCCGGATGCCGACGTCATGGCGAAACATCTGGAACGCGGCCTGATGCTGGTGACGGCGCTCAACCCGCACATCGGCTACGACAAGTCGGCGGAAATCGCCAAGAAAGCCTACAGCGAAGGCAAGACCCTGCGCGAAGCCGCGCTGGAGCTGGGTTATCTGACCGATGAGGAGTTCGATGCCTGGGTGCGGCCGGAGAACATGATCGAAGCCGGCGCCAAGGGCTGAGATTTTCAGCGTCTGTAAGTCAGTCTTCGCGAGCAAGCGCGCTCCCACTTTTAACCGCATTCCTCACATGGGATTGCGGTCAAGTGTGGGAGCGGGCTTGCTCGCGAAGAACGATGACTCGGTTAACCTGCTGCCATGCGCATCCGCCGGGCCTTGAGCCCGGCAATCAACGAAGGCCCGAGCGCCACCAGCGCCGAACCCAGCACCACCAGCACCGCCCCGCCATACCCCAGCAGATTGATTTGCTCGGCATGCACATATTCAGGCCACACTCTGGCCGCCACGGCCACCGCACCGAACGTCACCAACGGCGTGATCGCCAGCGTCGCACTGACCCGCGAAGCCTCCCAATGCGCCAGCGCTTCGGCAAACGCGCCGTAGGCGATCAGGGTGTTCATGCAGCACGCCAGCAGCAGCCAGCCCTGCAACGGGCTCAGCGACAGCGCTTCGAGCGGACGCACCCAAGGCGTCAGCAACAGGGCGCAGAACAGGTAGATCACCATCATCACCTGCAGCGAATTCCACACCGTCAGCAATTGCTTCTGGCCCAGTGCGTAAAAGGTCCAGACGGTCGACGCCAGCAGCACCAGCAATACGCCAGCGGTGTAGTCAGACAACGACGTGAGCAATTCCGCCAGACGCTGATTGAAGAACAACGCAAAACCGATCAGCAGCACTGCCAGGCCAATGCCCTGACCAATACTGAAGCGTTCCTTGAACACGAACAGGCTGGCGATCAGCAGCATGATCGGCCCCATCTGCACCACCAGTTGCGCGGTGCCGGGGCTGAGCCGGTTCAGGCCCATCAGGTAAAGCACGTAGTTGCCCACCAGCCCGAGCACCGCCATCAGCACCAGCCAGCCGCCCTTCGGCCCGAGCACCTTGCGACTCGGCAAGCGTTTGGTCGCCGCCAGATAAACGAACAGACAGCCGCCGGACACCAGCAAACGAAACCAGGTCACCGTGACCGGATCCATCACTACCAGCACCTGTTTGAGCTTGATCGGCAGGATTCCCCACAGAAACGCCGTCAATAACGCCAGGAACATGCCGTACACCCAACGACCCGATGAAACGTGCATGAGAACCCCAAGCGCCAGAGACAGGAGCGCTCATTCTAGGCGCACAGACCCTGCGCGACACAGGGACAGTTGCGCTCCGGCCGCAAATGAAACTGTGCAGGTCGCAGCAGAAAATTGACGATGGGCCGTTGATCGGCCAGCCGGGCGAGGTAAGTGGTTCAGGCATAAGCTTCTTGGATCCAGCCCGGGACATCACTCACCAAGGAGACCCCGACATGTTAGGCATGCGCGCCCAGGACACCGCCCCCGCCACGCACTTTCGCAGCGACCGCGTGTGCCGGGTCAACGGCGAACTGTATTTCAGCACCCGGGAAAACACCCTCGAAGGGCCGTTCGACAGCCACGAGAAAGCCGAGCAGGAAATCCGCGCGTACATCGCGCGGATGCAATTGATGGATGCCAGCAGGTAAGCCGCGATTACGATTTGCCGGTCAACGTATCATTCAAGGCCTAGCGTACGGCCTCAAACAACCCGGTCGCGCCCATCCCCCCGCCCACACACATGGTCACGATTCCGTAGCGCAGATTGCGCCGCTGCAACTCGCGCACCAGATGCCCGACCTGCCGTGACCCGGTCATGCCGAACGGGTGACCGATGGAAATCGAGCCGCCGTTGACGTTGTACTTCTCGTTGTCGATTTCCAGCCGGTCACGGGCGTACAGGCACTGCGAGGCGAACGCTTCGTTCAATTCCCACAGATCGATGTCTGCTACCTGCAAACCCTTGGCCTTGAGCAACTTCGGCACCGAGAACACCGGGCCGATGCCCATTTCGTCCGGCTCGCACCCGGCCACGGTAAACCCACGGAAAAACGCTTTCGGCTTGAGCCCCAGTTGCAGGGCTTTTTCCAGGCTCATCACCAGCGTCATCGAGGCGCCGTCGGACAACTGCGACGAGTTGCCGGCGGTCACCGACCCGTCCTCGGCGAACACCGGTTTCAACCCGGCGAGACTTTCATAGGTGGTGTCCGGGCGGTTGCAGTCGTCGCGATCGACCATGCCGTCGAGGATCTGCACGTCACCGCTGTTCTTGTCTTCAACGCGGTACTTCACCGCCATCGGCACGATTTCATCGTTGAACAGGCCGGCTGCCTGCGCTTGGGCGGTGCGGATCTGACTTTGCAGCGAGTAACGATCCTGAGCCTCGCGGCTGACGCCATAACGGCGCGCCACCACTTCGGCAGTCTGGCCCATGGTGTAGTAGATGCCCGGCGTCTGCTGCTTGAGCAACGGGTTGATCAGGTGATCGGTGTTGACGCTTTTCAGGGTCAGGCTGATCGACTCGACGCCGCCGGCGACGATGATGTCGCTGCAACCCGACGCGATCTGGTTGGCGGCAATCGCAATCGCCTGCAAGCCCGACGAACAGAAACGATTGAGAGTCATGCCGGCGGTGCCGGTGCCCAGTTGCGAGAGCACCGCCACGTTGCGGCCGATGTTGTAGCCCTGAGCGCCTTCGTTAGAGCCGGCGCCGACGATGCAATCCTCGACGCTGGCCGGGTCGATGTCGTTGCGCGAGAGCAACGCATTGACGCAATGGGCCGCCATGTCATCGGGACGGGTCTGGTTGAACTTGCCGCGAAAGGACTTGGCCAGGCCGGTCCGTACGCTGTCGACGATCACCACTTCACGCATGGCATACCTCATTGTTGCAGTCGGTTGAGAGTGGACCGAGCATAAGTCCACCCAATCGCCGACCGCGACAATCATTCACCTCGCGTATGCGGGCCCATCGGTTCAGTCCTTGTGCTTCTTGGCTCGCTTGTCGGATTTTTCGAAAGCCTCTTCCAGGGCACGATTGATCGTGCGCAACACCTTGACCCGGGCCCAGCGCTTGTCATTGGCCTCGACCAGCGTCCACGGGGCAATTTCGGTGCTGGTGCGATCGACCATGTCGCCCACGGCGGCGCGATAAGCGTCCCACTTGTCACGGTTGCGCCAGTCGTCTTCGGTGATCTTGAAGCGCTTGAACGGGATTTCTTCACGCTCCTGAAAACGCTCCATCTGCGTGTCCTTGTCGATCGCCAGCCAGAACTTGACCACGATCACTCCGGCGTCAGCCAGTTGCTCTTCGAAATCGTTGATTTCGCCGTAGGCGCGCATCCAGTCCGCCGTGCTGCAAAAGCCCTCGACCCGCTCCACCAGCACCCGTCCGTACCAGGAACGATCAAACACGGTGAACTTGCCCCGCGCCGGAATGTGCCGCCAGAACCGCCACAGATAAGGCTGCGCCCGCTCTTCTTCGGTCGGCGCGGCAATCGGCACGATGTTGTACTGACGCGGATCGAGTGCCGCCGCCACCCGACGAATCGAACCGCCCTTGCCCGCCGCATCGTTACCTTCGAACACCGCCACCAGTGCATGCCGACGCATGCGTTTGTCACGCATCAAACCCGACAGCCGCGCCTGTTCGGTGATCAGTTGTTCTTCGTAGTCTTTCTTCTCAAGACGCTGGGTCAGGTCTAGGCTGTCGAGCAGGTTCAACTGGTCGACGGAAGTCCCCAGCGGTGCAGCGTTGACCTCATGGGGATGCACATCGGGACGCTTCAGCGCATTTTGCAGACCTTCGAGCAGGATCTTGCCGACTGTCAGGCTGCGGTAATACGGGTCGACACCCTCGATGACATGCCACGGCGCGTAATCGCGACTGGTGCGGCGCAACACGCGCTCGCCGTACTTGACGAACTTGTCGTAGGTTTGCGACTGCTGCCAGTCCAGCGGACTGATGCGCCAGCTGTGCAGCGGATCGTCGGCCAGCGCCTTGAGCCGCGCCTTCATCTGCTTCTTGGACAGGTGGAACCAGAACTTGAAGATCAGCGCGCCTTCATCGCAGAACATCTTTTCCATGCGCTCGGCGCCGGCAATCGCCTGATCCAGACGCGGATCCTTGAACAGGCCGTGTACCCTGCCCTGCAGCATCTGGCTGTACCAGTTGCCGAAGAAAATCCCCATCCGCCCCTTGGCCGGCAGCATCCGCCAGTAGCGCCAGGCCGGTGGCCGCGCCAGCTCTTCATCGGTCTGTTGATCGAAGGTGCGTACTTCGATCAGGCGCGGATCCATCCACTCGTTGAGCAACTTCACCGTCTCGCCCTTGCCGGCGCCTTCGATGCCGTTGATCAAAATGATCACCGGGAAACGCTTTTGCTGCTGCAACTCGAACTGGGCTTCAAGCAAGGCTTCACGCAGGGCGGGCACGGCGGCTTCGTAGGTGTCTTTGTCGATGGCGTGACCGATTTCAGCGGATTCGAACATGGGACGGCTCCTTCCAGGATTCAGCAAGACTAGCGGATTGGGCTCTGACGCGGCACAGAAATTCCCGCCGGCGGCGGATTGTCCTTGAGTCATCTGCGGCAAGGTTTGCCATGGATCAAGCGCCGCCCGCGTGATCGGCTAGAATGGCCGCCTTGCCGTTGCCGAGCCTGCCATGAAACCTGTAATGCCCCACGCCCAACTCGACTGGGATGACCAGGGACGCCCGCGTTCGCGAGTGTTCGACGATGTGTATTTTTCCGACCAGTCGGGGCTGGATGAAACCCGCTACGTGTTCCTTGAACAGAACCGTCTGGCCGAGCGTTTTGCCGCGTTGTCGGCGGGTGGGCGACTGGTGATCGGTGAAACCGGCTTCGGCACCGGGCTGAATTTTCTCTGCGCCTGGCAGTTGTTCGAACAGCACGCGGTGGCCGGTGCGCGACTGCATTTTGTCAGCGTCGAAAAATTTCCGTTGAGCCCTGCCGACCTGCAACGGGCGCTGGCGTTGTGGCCCGACCTGAAGCCATTCTCCGATCAGTTGCTCAAGCATTACGTGGCAATCCATCAGGGCTTTCAGCGCATTGTTCTGGATAACGGTCGCGTAACCCTGACCCTGTTGATCGGTGACGCGCTGGAGCAGTTGCCGCAACTGGATGGCCAGATCGACGCGTGGTTTCTCGACGGTTTCGCCCCGGCGAAAAACCCGGAGATGTGGACTGCAGAACTGTTCGCCGAGCTGGCCCGGCTGGCGGCCCCCGGCTCGACCATCAGCACGTTTACCAGCACCGGTTGGGTGCGACGCCTGCTCAACGCCGCCGGCTTCAAGATGAAACGCACGCCGGGCATCGGCCACAAATGGGAAATCCTGCGCGGCGAATATCTCGGCTGGCCCGAGGGTGTTGCGCCACCTGCGGCGGCAAAACCGTGGTTCGCCCGCCCGACACCGTTGACAGGTGACCGTCGAGCCCTGGTGATCGGCGCCGGTCTGGCCGGTTGTGCCACGGCGGCCAGCCTCGCGGCGCGGGGCTGGCAGGTCAGTCTGCTGGAACGGCATGACGCGGTGGCACAGGAAGCGTCGGGCAATCCGCAGGGCGTGCTGTATCTGAAACTGTCCGCCCATGGCACGGCACTTTCGCAGTTGATCGTCAGCGGTTTCGGCTACACAAGGCGCGTGCTGGAAACCTTGCAGCGTGGCACCGACTGGGATGATTGCGGGGTGCTGCAACTGGCGTTCAATGAGAAGGAGCGCGAGCGTCAGGCACAACTGGCAGCCGCGTTTCCCGAAGACCTGCTGCAATGGCTCGATCAACCCGAGGCACAGGCCCGCGCCGGAATCGGTCTGGCCCATGGCGGCTTGTATTACCCCGAGGGTGGCTGGGTACATCCGCCGGCGTTGTGTCAGGCGCAATCGGCACAGCCGGGCGTCACACTGCTCCCCCATCAGGAAGCCGTCGAGCTGCGCAAAGTGGGCGATCAATGGCAAGCCTTCGACGGTAAACGATTGATTGCAACAGCGCCCGTCGTGGTGCTGGCCGGTGCCGCCGAAATCAAGCGTTTTGCCCAGAGCGGCGAGCTGCCCCTCAAGCGCATTCGCGGGCAGATCACCCGCCTGACGCAGACTGCGCAAAGTCAGGCGCTGGCCACCGTCGTGTGTGCCGAAGGTTATGTCGCACCGGCACGGTGGGGCGAGCACACCCTCGGCGCCAGTTTCGACTTCAACAGCGACGACCTGACCCCGACCACCGCCGAACACCTGGGCAATCTGGCGATGCTCGAAGAGATCTCCACCGATCTGGTCGCGCGCCTGCACGTCAGCGAGCTCGACGCCGAAAGTCTTCAGGGCCGGGCAGCCTTTCGTTGCACCAGCCCCGATTACCTGCCGATGGTCGGCCCGCTCGCCGACCGCGAAGCGTTTACCCGGGTCTACACCGCGTTGAGCAAGGATGCACGGCAGGTGCCGGACGTGCCTTGTCCCTGGCTCGACGGACTGTACGTCAACAGCGGTCATGGCTCCCGAGGTCTGATCACCGCACCATTGTCCGGTGAACTGCTTGCGGCCTGGCTGGACAACGAACCGCTGCCCCTGCCCAGAAGTGTCGCAGAGGCGTGTCATCCGAACCGGTTTGCCTTGCGGCGACTGATCCGGGGCAAATGAGCGGATCATCGGGAGAATGATCAACCAGCGGGCAACACGCAGAGGTTGCCCTCCAGCAGCCGCAACACCTGGTCGGTCAGTTGCTCGAGCAAGGCGCTTTCCGTTCGCTCCTGTCGGGCGGCACACAGGTTCATCTCACTCAGGTAGTCGGCCGAGCTGAGTGTTTCAGCCTTCTCGAATAACGCCAGTGCTTCCTGTTGGTGAGGTGCGCGCGCATCGTCGAACTGCCGGCTAAAACTGCTTTTCACGTATTCACTCCAGAAGGGCTGGCGAACCAGAAACGCCAACCACTCGGAAGACAGCTCCGCGGTCTGGACTCGATTGATCGCCGCCACCAGATCCGCTCCTGTCACCTGCGCAAGCGAGGCATAACGCATGTGCGAAGGTTGCCCGGGCAGTTCAAGTGCCTGCGCCAGACCGGAGCGGTAAGCCAGCGTCACTTCCAGAGGATCAGCGGCCCCATGTGCCTGCGTATGTTCGGCTGCGATCCGGTCAATCTGCTCAAGCCGGAACAACCCTCGCGCCAGTTTCATGAGCGCCGCCGCAGAAGACCGTTGCCCCCTTGAGACACGGGTCACATGGTGCACTTGCACCGCCACTTCCAGGTGGCTGAAGTTCAACGCCGCATTGTCCGTGCAATTGATCGGATTGGCCGCCAGATCGAAAATCTGCTCCCTCAGTTCGGTATCGGCCTGTGTCGCGTCCAGCACCGTCCAGACCCGCCGGGTCATATCCTCGCGTACGCTGGCGGATTCGGCGGAATTGCCCAGTTCCGCCAGCAGACTGAACAGCCCTTCGGCCCTCGTATCATCCTTGATCGCGTTCCACGTCTGCAGATGCCGGGAGCCCTCCTCCCCTCCCGTTTCAGTCAGCCAGATCGAGCGGGCCTGGTTTTCGTCCAGGCGCGCGATATCGTTATCCAGGTAGCCCATGCCGACTCCGAAGGTCTTCCGGTAGTCATCGAGGTGAATTCTGCTGGCAGCGGAAATCGGGTTGTGACGCAGATTGATGGTTTCACTGAAACGGCGGGGCGTTTCAAAAAGCCAGGCAGGCAGATCGCGTATTTCATTGTCACGCAGGTCCACCCAATCCAGGTTGGGTAGAAACTGCAGGCCTTCGGGCAGTTCTGTGGTGCGGGTATTGCGCAAGGAGAGGTGAGTCAACTCGAACAGACGACTGACATCCACTGTCGCCCCCAGGGGATTGCCACTCAGATTCAGGCTTTGCAGGGAGTACAACCTGGCCAGTTTCACCAGCGAATGCTCGGTCAATTGAATCCTGTTGTTGGCCAGGCTCAGTCGTTTGAGGTTGGGCATATGCGAAATGACCTCGGGCAACAAGGTCAGTTGATTACGGTCCAGTTCCAGCGATTCGACTTGCCTGAAGGCCTTGAGAAAGTAAGCGGCGTCGTTGTCCAGCTGCATGTCCCGCAGCGACAATTGCCTGACATGATCGAAATTCAGGCCGGTCGGCAAGGTCGGAAACTTGCCGAATTGCATGCCGTCGAGTTTCAGACCGTAGACGGGACGCTGAAAGTCATCGGGCAGGAAAACCAGACGTCGAAAACAGTCTTCGATTTCGAACGCCACGATCTGTCGACACTCGTGTACCTCATTCAGATCGCCGCCCAAGGCCTTCATGGCCGTTTCATCCTCGCTCCAGATGTCCAGAACTTCCTGCAGCCGGCGCAGATCCTCCTGCAACTGCCGAACCCGGATCGCCCTGGTCACTGGGTCGCTACCCGCCTGGTCAAGAAACTCATTGGCTTGTACGTCAGTCATCAAGGGATAGAGTTTCTTCACTTTGCGCAGCAGACGCTGCGAATGCCTTGCCGGCCCGACGGGCGAATTGGCGAGCGTACACGCAGGCTCGGAAATGGCCGGTGGCATCCGACCGCCTGCCAACACCCGGGCACAGCCTTCACGCTCATCCAGAGCGCTTGCCAACAGTTTATGGCGCAGGCGCCAGCCATCTTCCGGCTTCGGCTGCGCAAATCCGATGGCCTTGCGCTGCCGCATTGGAAGGCCTTTGAGGATCGCGAGATAGACGTCCTCCGGTCCGGGCACCACTTTGCCGAGCGACTTCCTGTCGCTGCCGAACACTTCGTAACCATTGTCGAGTCGGACCAGCGTGCATGAATTCGAAGTCAAAAACGGTTTCTCGCCTGACGTCTCCAGTACCTCACCGTTGAGTGTGTTGGCCCGCAGTTCAAGGTAGAACTCGGTATTCCAGCCAGCGAGCCGGGGTAACAGGCGCAGCGCCAGTTTCCTGGTATCGGCACTGGCGATGTCAGCCAGGTAAAAGCCGGCCAGCGCCCGATCCACACGGACATCGCTCAAGGCCTGACGGGCCCTCTGTGCCAGGCCCATGGGCACTCGCCCGGTGCTGCGCAGGTGCATCCGCTCGACAGTCGGCGTGCGCCTGAGCAATTCTCGCGCATACCGTACCGGCAGCCCGGGAAAAGCGCTGTGCAGCTTGACCGACTCACCGGCGAGACCACGATCGAACTGCCGGTACAGGTGGTCGAAAACCGAGCGACGATCAGCCTTGACCGCCGCCCCGATCACTTGCGCCAGCTTGACGCTTGCATCAGCCGGGGCAATGTTCGCACCCACCAATGCTTCGGCTTCCCTAGGGTAGATGCCGTCCAGAACGGTTTGCAGCAACTCGCCTTTTTCCAGTTGCTCATGGCTCACGACAATGCTCAGAGTGTCATCGTCAATTGACACAGGAGGATAGGTCGCGGTGAGACGGCCTTTTTCGTCCACGACCTTGATGTAGCGATCGGTCGGCCAGTTGGCGAGTTCGGGCAACGCGTGCAATTGCTCCTGAACATGACGGGCATCGGTTGCCTCGCCCCGTTCCATGGCGGAAACGAAATCACGCAATCTGCGTTCGATGCCAAAGCGCTCGATCATGTCGCGCAAACGCGGGGGCCAAGACAGATTGTCGTCACTCAGACGATGCAACTCATCGAATCGAGTGTCGGTCAACCGCCGGATCATCTCCAGGCGACTGTCCTCGAACCTGCCCAGGCTCGGGTCGATGCGCCTGAGGGTGTAGGCACCGCTCCACTGCTCGCTTTCCTCCCAGGCATGGCGCCAGCCTCCATGTCGATGGGGCTTGAGTGGCGGAGCGTAAGCATCGGGACGGACAGGATGCCGGATACTCCAGGTATCGGAAGCCGGATCATGCACCACCTCATAGAAGCGTTGGTCGACACGGGCAAAAAACCTGTCGTCGCCCCGGTACAAGTCCATGACTTCAGAATCGGGGGCAGCCCCCACCGGTAAGGATTGTTCATATGCTTGCAGGTCCGGCTTCCACAACCGTGACTGCCCCTTCCCATCGAGAATTGCAGTGAATGGCTGGAAGAAATCAGGATGTTTTCGAATTGTTCTGATCGCCAGGGATTTCAAGCCTTTGATGCCGGCCCCCACGACGGCCATCAGGACAAGGTTCTCGGCGACGCTCAGCAGGTGTGAAAACGCTTCCTGACGATCTCCCCGGCTCCAGTCATCGACGCCTTCATATACCTGCGCGAGCATCTGTCCGATGGCAACGCCCATCATCAACTCTCCCAGCACCGGTACGACAAAACCCGCTACGTTAGCCACCGTCATGCCGGCGTCCAGGTAATGCAGCAGGCGTGTCCTGCGCGCCTCCTCGTCGACATCTTCAGTCGGTACAGCGAGCACACGGGCATCGAGTTGCAGCTTGCCGACATGACTCTTGAGCATGAACTCGAACAGAGGACCAGGCATCTCCAATTGCCTGACGTGCCCCAGGCTGCCGGTATCCGCGAAAGTCTTGAAAAAGTCGAGCCTGTCGCCTTCGCCGATGCAATGCGTGAAATAGCTTCTGTAGCTGCCCACCCTCAGCCTGAACTCAAGATACGCCATGAACGCCGTGAAACGGGCGTACTCGTAAAGGGGTTGATCCGGCTCTCCCGGCATGTACACCAGGCACCATTGATCCGGGTCCAGCTCGACCGAAGACTCAGAGAACACCACCACACCCCAGATACAACTGCCGAGCAATTCGATCCCTTGCATGATCAGCGCACGCCCCTTGAACTGAAGGCTTCTGGCAGTGGCGACGCCACCGGCATCAATCAAGCGCTGTATCGTCTGCCCCCCCTCCCGAGAGACGTGTTCCCTCAACATCGCCAGATGCAGGTCCAGTTGCAGCAGTTGTTTTTTCATAGCGGTGATGTCGAGAACCACGGGACCGGTGGCCGCCAGGTTTCCATCCACTTCCTTGACACCGAACACCTGCAGGAAGTGTTGCTGATACCGCTGCCCCAGGTTCAGCTCTCGACAAAAGGCGGCGAACGATGTGGGCGTCAGGCCCGGAACCCCGGCAGGCGCGCTGGAGATCCGTATCACACTGCCCTCGGGGAAATAATCGGGCTGCGCCTCGTCCTCCGTGAAGTTCTGCATCGCGGCCTCGAGCAGCGTGGGCGTGGCGAACGGAATGATCGCCGGACCGCCCCCCGGCGGGACCACGGGCTCGCATCCACAGTAATTGCCGGGCAATTGCAGATGATCTTTCTCGACATTGAACACTGCGTGCCATCGGGCGCTCAGCGCGCGGTTCAACACATCAATGCAAAAACTGTTCAGCGGTTGCAGCCGGTCAAGATGCGTCTCGACTTTCCACTGAATGGCCTGCAGATCACGCGCAGCCTTATCCAGCGCGGCCAGTGTGTCGGCACTGGTTTTGAGCAGCGCGGGAGGCAGGTTTTTCTGCAAGGCCTGGGCCGTGTCCAGATCGCCGGTGGCCTCCAGCAAAATGCTCAGTGTCTGTTCTTCCGTGAGGGTGGCCGGTGTCCCCGATAGCGGTGGAGTGGTCATGGGCAATATTCCTTTATTGCTATTGAGTACCCCCACCCTAGCGATCCCGAGGGCGAATAAAAAACACGAAAACCTGCATGTTCGAGGCGGAAAACCAGCAGCAATCCGTATGTTTTGAATACATATCTACCACCCGCAACCTCAACCCAGATGTTAACGGCCCACCGGTCAGATCGATGTACTTATAACTGATCGTTCTAAAACTCCCACATCCGAGCCGGGTCAGTTTCTGGGTATCGGCCATTTCGGCGCGGTACAGCGACACCTTCCCCAACGGAAAAACCGGTAAGGACTTTATGTGCGGATTAGCTGGCGAGTTACGTTTTGATCAACAACCTGCAGACCTTGCAGCCATCGAGCGAATCACCCATCACCTGGCGCCTCGCGGCCCTGATGCGTGGGGCTTCCATGCCCAAGGGCCGATTGCCCTGGGCCATCGACGCCTGAAAATCATGGACCTGTCGGACGGTTCGGCGCAGCCGATGATCGACAGCCAACTGGGGCTGTCCCTGGCCTTCAATGGCGCGATCTACAACTTCCCGGAACTGCGCGCCGAACTCGAAGCGCTCGGTTATGCGTTTTACTCCGGCGGCGACACCGAAGTGCTGCTCAAGGGTTATCACGCCTGGGGCGAAGCGCTGCTGCCGAAACTCAACGGCATGTTCGCCTTCGCCATCTGGGAGCGCGATGCCCAGCGTCTGTTCATTGCTCGCGACCGTCTCGGCGTGAAGCCGCTGTACCTGTCGCGCACCGGCCAGCGCCTGCGCTTTGCCTCGGCGCTGCCGGCGCTGCTCAAGGGCGGTGACATCAACCCGATCCTCGATCCGGTGGCGCTCAACCATTACCTGAATTTCCACGCCGTGGTGCCTGCGCCGCGCACCTTGCTGGCCGGTATCGAAAAACTGCCGCCAGCAAGCTGGATGCGCATTGAAGCGGACGGCACCACCGAGCAGAAAACCTGGTGGACCCTGCCCTACGGCCCACACGCCGACGAGAAAAACCTGACCCTGGAAGACTGGCGTGACCGCGTACTCGACAGCACCCGCGAAGCCGTAGCCATCCGCCAACGGGCGGCGGTGGATGTCGGCGTACTGCTTTCCGGCGGCGTCGATTCGAGCATGCTCGTCGGCCTGCTGCGCGAAGTCGGCGTGGAGAATCTGTCGACCTTCTCCATCGGTTTCCAGGATGCCGGGGGCGAGCGCGGCGACGAATTCCAGTACTCCGATCTGATCGCCAAGCACTACGGCACCCAGCACCATCAACTGCGCATCGACGAAAAAGAGATCATCGAACAACTGCCCGCCGCGTTCCGCGCGATGAGCGAGCCGATGGTCAGCCACGATTGCATCGCCTTTTATCTGCTGTCCCGCGAAGTGGCCAAGCATTGCAAAGTGGTGCAGAGCGGCCAGGGCGCCGACGAGTTGTTCGCCGGTTATCACTGGTATCCGCAAGTCGACGGCGCGGCCGATCCGTATGCGGCCTATCGCCAGGCGTTTTTCGACCGCAGCTACGACGATTACGCGGCGACGGTGCAGCCGAAATGGCTGACCGCCAATGACGCTGCCGGTGACTTCGTGAAGGAACATTTCGCACAGCCCGGCGCCGATGCGGCAGTCGACAAGGCCCTGCGTCTGGACAGCACGGTGATGCTGGTGGATGACCCGGTCAAACGTGTCGACAACATGACCATGGCCTGGGGACTGGAGGCGCGCACGCCGTTTCTCGACTATCGGCTGGTGGAGTTGTCGGCCCGAATTCCGGGCCGGTTCAAACTGCCGGACGGCGGCAAGCAGGTGTTGAAAGAAGCTGCGCGACTGGTCATCCCGAGCGAAGTGATCGACCGCAAAAAAGGTTACTTCCCGGTACCGGGCCTCAAGCATTTACAGGGCGATACCCTGAGCTGGGTCCGCGAACTGCTGCTGGATCCGAGTCAGGATCGCGGCCTGTTCAACCCGGCCATGCTCGACCAATTGCTGACCGATCCACAAGGCCAGTTGACCCCGCTGCGCGGCTCCAAGCTGTGGCAACTGGCGGCCCTGAACCTGTGGCTCAGCGAACAAGGAATCTGATTGATGAAACCTCACGCCACGGCTTACAGCCAACGCCTGCTGCGCGGCCAGACGCCGTCCTACGAACGCTTGCAGGCGCGTCTGGCCGAAGATGGCAGCGAGCCGGCTGCCGAGCCGATTGCAGTGCACTGCGGCTGGGGCCGGCTGCTGATCGGCCACACATTCCCCGATCCGGCCAGCCTTGCTCAGGAACTGCTTAACGAGCAGCCGGGCGAACGCGATATCGCCTTGTACGTCGCCGCGCCGCAGCAGATTCTCGGGCTGGAACCGACCCAACTGTTTCTCGACCCGTCCGACACTCTACGTTTGTGGTTCAGCGATTACCGCCAGGCCACCCGCGTGTTTCGTGGCTTTCGCATTCGCCGCGCACAAAGTGACGCGGACTGGCAGGGGATCAATCAGCTGTATCAGGCGCGCGGCATGCTGCCGATCGACGCCACCCTGCTCACCCCGCACCATCAGGGCGGCCCGGTGTACTGGCTGGCGGAAGACGATGACAGCGGCGCGGTGATCGGCAGCGTCATGGGGCTCAATCACCAGAAAGCCTACAACGACCCGGAAAACGGCAGCAGCCTGTGGTGCCTGGCGGTCGATCCGCAATGTTCGCGTCCCGGTGTCGGCGAAGTGCTGGTACGGCATCTGATCGAACACTTTATGAGCCGGGGTCTGAGCTATCTCGATCTGTCGGTACTGCACGATAACCGCCAGGCGAAAAACCTCTACGCCAAACTCGGCTTTCGCAACCTGCCGACGTTCGCCATCAAGCGCAAGAACGGCATCAATCAGCCGCTGTTTCTCGGCCCTGGCCCGGAGGCGCCGTTCAACCCTTACGCGCGAATCATCGTCGAGGAAGCGCATCGGCGCGGCATCGACGTGCAAGTGGATGACGCCGACGCCGGTCTGTTCACGCTCAGTCATGGCGGGCGACGGGTGCGTTGCCGCGAATCCCTGAGCGACCTGACCAGCGCTATCAGCATGAACCTGTGCCAGGACAAGAGCCTGACTCATAAGGTTTTGAAAGCCGCCGGGTTGAATGTGCCGTCGCAGCAATTGGCCGGGAATGCGGACGACAATCTGGCGTTCCTTGATGAACACCAGCGTGTGGTGGTCAAACCGCTGGACGGCGAACAGGGTCAAGGCGTGGCGGTGGATCTGCAGACCATTGAGGAAGTGCAGCAGGCCATCGAAGCAGCCAGGCAGTTTGATGCTCGCGTGCTGCTCGAAAGCTTCCATGAAGGTTTCGACCTGCGGATTCTGGTAATCGGTTTCGAGGTGGTTGCAGCGGCGATCCGCCGGCCGGCGGAAGTGGTCGGCGACGGCCATCATTCCATCGGCGCACTGATCGAAGCGCAGAGCCGGCGCAGGCAAGCGGCTACCAGCGGCGAGAGCAAAATCCCGCTGGACCACGAAACCCAACGCACCTTGCACGCCGCCGGTTACGACTACAGCAGCATCCTGCCGGCCGGTGAGCATCTGTTCGTGCGGCGCACGGCGAACCTGCACACCGGCGGCACGCTGGAAGACGTCACGGCGATTCTGCACCCGACCTTGGCCGAGGCCGCCGTGCGCGCGGCTCGGGCGCTGGAAATCCCGATGGTCGGCCTCGACCTGATGGTGCCGGCGGCGGATCAACCAGAGTACGTCTTCATCGAAGCCAACGAGCGAGCGGGTCTCGCCAACCATGAGCCGCAACCGACGGCGGAACGGTTTGTCGATCTGTTGTTTCCGCACAGTCAGCCGGCCGTTTGATCTCTCTTCAGCGTCATTCCCGCGTTCAACGCGCGAATGACGCCCCGCAACAGGAGTTTCCATGACCACCCAAATTCCCGAACCGGATCTGAACTACCTGCAGAAAGTCCTGCTGGAAATGCTCGCCATTCCCAGCCCGACCGGGTTCACCGACACCATCGTGCGTTACGTCGCCGAGCGTCTGGAAGAACTCGGCATTCCCTTCGAGATGACCCGTCGCGGCACAATCCGCGCCACCCTTAAAGGCAAGAAAAACAGCCCCGACCGTGCGGTCTCGGCGCACCTGGACACCATCGGTGCTGCCGTGCGCGCGGTGAAAGACAACGGGCGCCTGACCCTCGCGCCGGTCGGCTGCTGGTCGAGCCGGTTCGCCGAGGGCAGCCGCGTCAGCCTGTTCACCGACAACGGCGTGATTCGCGGCAGTGTGTTGCCGTTGATGGCGTCCGGGCATGCCTTCAATACCGCTGTGGATGAGATGCCGATCAGCTGGGATCACGTCGAGCTGCGACTGGACGCCTACTGCGCGACCCGCGCCGATTGTGATTCGCTGGGCATCAGCGTCGGCGATGTCGTGGCTTTCGACCCCCTGCCGGAGTTCACCGAAAGCGGCCACATCAGCGCCCGCCATCTGGACGACAAGGCCGGTGTTGCGGCACTGCTGGCAGCGTTGAAAGCCATCGTCGACAGTGGTCAGGAGCTGATGATCGACTGCCATCCGCTGTTCACCATCACCGAGGAAACGGGCAGCGGCGCGGCGGCGGCCCTCCCGTGGGACGTCAGCGAATTCGTCGGCATCGACATTGCTCCGGTCGCGCCGGGCCAGCATTCCAGCGAACATGCGGTGAGCGTGGCGATGCAGGATTCCGGCGGGCCTTACGACTATCATCTGTCGCGACACCTGTTGCGCCTGGCCGGTGAGCACGAACTGCCGGTGCGCCGAGATCTGTTCCGCTATTACTTCAGCGATGCCCATTCGGCGGTCACCGCCGGTCACGACATCCGCACCGCCCTGCTCGCCTTCGGCTGCGACGCGACTCACGGCTACGAGCGCACGCACATCGACAGCCTCGCGGCGCTCAGTCGCTTGCTGGGGGCGTACATTCTGAGTCCGCCGGTGTTCGCCAGCGACGCACAACCGGCCACCGGGTCACTGGATCGCTTCAGTCATCAGATCGAACACGAAACGCAGATGGAGAGCGACACCCGCGTGCCGTCGGTGGACAGCCTGGTGGGGCAACGCGCGGACAGTTGAGTCTGGCCCTCGGCGATCATTCGCCGTAGCATCCCGACATTGATTTAGCCGAGGTGCCCATGCTGATTCCCCACGACGCGCTCGAAGTCGACACCCTCACCCGCCTGATCGAGGATTTCGTCACCCGCGACGGTACCGATAACGGTGACGATACGCCGCTGGAAACTCGCGTACTGCGGGTTCGCCAGGCATTGACCAAAGGTCAGGCGCTGATTGTCTTCGATCCCGAAAGCGAGCAATGCCAGTTGATGCTCAAGCACGACGTGCCCAAGCACCTGTTCGACTGAAAACGGTCAGCGGCCCTTGCCGCTGGCCTGTTTGCGCTGGATCCGTTCGTAGACCTCGGCGCGGTGTACGCCGACCTGCTCCGGCGCTTCGACGCCGAACCGCACGCTGGAGCCGTTGACCGCCAGAACGCGCAGAGTGATGTTGTCGCCGATGGAAATCAGTTCACCGACAACACGGCTGAGTACAAGCATGGGGGTTGTCCTTCAAGGTTTGCGAGCCTTGAAGATGCGCGGGTTTCGACCGCCCTACAATGCGCTGTGGGCAATTCAGTCATTCCCTACACAGCAAGGCGCGCAAGCCTTCAGACATTTCCTTCAAGCCAGCCATTCAAGTCGCGGTGAATCGTGGACCGAACAGGATCACACTCGCCCCGATCACACACAGCGCCACACCGATCCAGTCCGACCCCAACGGGCGGATGCGTTCGACCACCGCCAGCCAGCCAATCGAAGCAATGATGTAGATGCCGCCATAAGCGGCGTAGGCGCGACCGGCGTAGGTCGCTTCGACACGTGTCAACAGCAGCGCGAACAGGGTCAGGCTGAGCAGTGCCGGAATCACCCACAAGGCGCTCTTGCCCTGGCGCAACCACATCCAGAACGCGAAACAGCCAGCGATTTCGAACAGCGCGGCGAGGAAAAACCACAGGTAATTGAGCATGCAAGACATCTCGTCAGGGTGACTGTTGCGGCCACCCTAACGATGCGGCGAACCCCGGGCAAGTTCAGCCGTTGTTCTGTTTGGCCTTGGCGCGCATCTTTTCGGCCATTGCGGTCATTTCGTTGTACAGCAGCTGCGGATTCTTCTGTTTGAGCGCCCAGGCCATGCGCCCTTGTTCGTGGGGCAGGATCATGAACTCGCCGGCCGCGACCTGCTTGTAGATGTAGTCGGCAATATCGCTGGCGGTGATCGGCGAACTTTCCAGCAACTTGCCGACCTGGGCTTTCATCGCCGGCGTCGGGCCCCGGAAAGAATCCAGCAGGTTGGTCTGGAAGAACGACGGGCAAACTACATGAACCCCGACTTCCTGCTGGGCCAGTTCGATCAACAGGCTTTCCGACAGCGCCACCACTCCGGCCTTGGCCACGTTGTAGTTGCTCATCGCCGGGCCCTGCATCAGCGCAGCCATAGAGGCGATGTTGATGATCTTGCCCTTGCTCTGCTCCAGCAACGGCAAGAACGCCTTGCAGCCCTTGACCACGCCCATCAGATTGATCGCGATCTGCCAGTCCCAGTCTTCCAGCGACAACTCGCTGAAGAAACCGCCCGAGGCCACACCGGCGTTGTTAACGATGATGTCGATGCCGCCAAGTTTCACTTCGCAGGCTTGGGCAAACGCAGTGAGCTGGCTGTAATCGCGCACGTCGCAGCGCTGGATGAAGCCATCGCCGCCGGCCTCGCGAACGAGTTTGAGGGTCTCTTGCAAACCGGGCTCGCTGACATCAGACAAGGCCAGTTGCCAGCCTTCACGCGCCCAGCGCAGCGCGATTTCGCGACCCAGGCCTGAGCCCGCGCCAGTGATCATCATGCGATTTTGCATAGCAGACAGCCTTGTTGTTCCGGGGAAGATGCGCGGAGTGTAGCGAAGGATACCGGGCGACCCACGCTCCATCAGATTGCTGAATGGCGAGAGCAAACCGCAGCAACAAACGAAATAAGTGCGCGAGCCAAATAACTTAAAAAAACATTGAATTTTCTTTTACGCGCACCGGTCGGAATTTGTAAGCCGGCTGGATTTAGTTCAACTTTCAGCTGCCCTTGAACATCAAGACTTCTCAGACACTATCAACAAGGAATTCGACATGGGCACAATTCTTATCATTATCCTGATCCTGTTGCTGATCGGTGGTCTGCCGGTCTTTCCGCACTCCAGAAGTTGGGGTTACGGCCCTTCGGGCATTATCGGTGTAGTGCTGGTAGTCCTGTTGGTGCTGCTGTTACTCGGTCGGATATGACTGTTTGACCGACAAAAAAAGAGGCCCTTGCAAGGGCCTCTTTTTTATTGTGCCGACTGATCAGTCCGGCTTGCCGTTAACCACACCGGCGGTGTTGTCGATCAGGCTCTTGGTCGCTGTTTGCAGGAACGCTTCAAGCTTGAGTTTCAGCTCGGCAGTGCGCGGTGCATCCGGCACCACTTCGGCGTGCGGGTTCGCGCCCAGCTCGTATTGATAGATCTTCGGCGCCATTTCCTTGTCTTTCGGCAGTACCAGGATCTGGTCGGCAGTGACGATGGCGGTGGTCTGCTCGCTGCCCGACGGTTTGATCACACCGAAACCAGTGTCACCCTGCGGCAGATTCAGCAGATCGCGGCCCCAGCACTGATGGCGCACTTCGCCACCGAGGCGACCCATGATGGTCGGCACGATGTCGATCTGAGTGCCGACGGTGTGGTCACGGGTACCGAATTTTTCCTGGATGCCCGGTGCGATCATCAGCATCGGTACGTTGAAGCGGCCCAGATCCATTTCGGTGATCTGACGCTCGTTGCCGAAACCGTGGTCGCCGACGATGACGAACAGGGTTTCCTTGAAGTACGGCTCTTTACGGGCCTTCTCGAAGAACTGACCCAGCGCCCAGTCCGCATAACGCATGGCGGTCAGGTGCTCGTTGAGCGGGCCACGGTCGGTGACACGCTCGACCGGCAACGGCGTCGGCAAGGCGTACGGCGTGTGGTTGGACAAGGTCTGCAGCAGCGCATAAAACGGCTTGCCGTTTTCCCGCGCCTTGAGCTCCACCAGACCACGGTCGAACATGTCCTGATCGGACACGCCCCAGGTCGGATCAGAGAACACCGGGTTGACGAAATCGTTGCGGCCAACGAAGTTGGTCATGCCCTGGTTGCTGAAGAAACCGGACTGGTTGTCCCAGGCAAAATCACCGTTGTAGACGTAGACGTCGTCATAGTTGCGAGCACTGAGCAACTGCGGCAGACCGGACAGTTTGTGGCTGCCTTCCGGGGTCTGCATCAGGTATTCGAAACCCGGCAGGTTCGGGAAGCACGCCATGGTGGCAAACATCCCCTGGTGGGTGTGGGTGCCGTTGGAGAAGAAACGGTCGAACAGCAGGCCTTCCTTCGACAGCTTGTCGAGGTACGGCGTGATGTTGCCCGGCGCGCCCAGTGCGCCCACCGAGTGACCGGCCATGCTTTCCATCAGGATCACGACGACGTTCTTGATCGGCAGGGTCTTGTCGGCAGGCGGTGTGTATTCGCGACGCACGGCGGCGATATCGGTATCCACCAGTTTGTCGTCCGGCATCACCAGCATGTCGCGGACCACTTTCTGTGCCTGATCCTGCGGCAGCGTGGCTTTCCAGATGTTATCGCGATCCTCGCCCATGCGGTCCTTGGCCGCCGCGATCAGCGACAGCGTGCCGTTGAGGCCGAGCTGATTGGCGAAGTTCGATTCAGTGGTGTACACGTCACCCCAACGCAGCGGCGGGCCTTGGCGCAGAGTGCCGCGAGCGGCCACCACGCAGATCAGCAGGCACACCACGAATACCGCCAGACGCGCATACCACGGTGCCACCTGACGGGTGCCGACATTGCCACCGCTGAACGGGCCACGCGGCCGAGTCAGACGGTCGGCGCCCTTGAACGCCAGGGTCAGGATCAGCGTGCCCACGGCCCACGCCAGCAGGTAACGCACCACCGGGAAACCGTACCAGAGCATGCTCATCACGGTTTTCGGGTCTTCCTTCACGTACTGGAACACCAGACCGTTGAGGCGCTGGTGGAATTCGCGGTAGAAGTCCATCTCCATCAGGCCGAGGAACAGCGCGATGCTCGAAGCGATGGTCAGCCACAAACGGAAAAACCCGCGCGCCGCCATGGCACGGGCACTGAACAGCGCCAGCACCAGCGGAATGCAGACATACACCACCAGGCGCACATCGAAACGCAGGCCGTTGGCGAAGGCTTCGAGGAAAGTCGAGGCCGGGGTGTCGAGGATCATCTCGCGGTTGTAGACCAGCAGCGCGAGGCGCAGCACGGAAAACATCACCATCATGACCAGCGCGCACAGAAGCGTGTAGGCCAGATGCGATTTGACGGTCGGTTGCAGCAGGCGACTGGAAGATCGCTGCTGACTCAGGGCGTCCGGGTTTGCCATGTCGTTTTAGGACCCATTGGAAGTTGAAGTTGCAAAAAATACGGCTGCGCCCTGCCCTCTGTTGGCCATTCCAGGCCCCGGGGCTTGCGCGGAGCGCAAATGTTGCACGATCACCGACGGCATTGCCATTGATTAGTGCCCGCCGCCGGACGCTTTCATTCAAGGCATGGCGCATCGATACAGGTGCGAACAGTGCGGGCGAATTGTCTTGAAGCGTTTGTGAAAATTTCGTTCAACGCATATCCGGAAACACAATAAACCTGGAAAACAAAACGCCCCGAGTTCTTCGGGGCGTTTACAGATGAACGCGACAGTTACTTCTCGGCGCGTTCTCTCAAGGCTTTCAGGGTATTGAACGGTGCGTCGACCACAAACTTGTTGGCGATCATCGACGGCACGCTGCCACCTGGCTCGGTGTGTACCTGATAGGTCACTTCAACCTGATCGCCTTTTGGCACGAACTTCCAGAAGCCTTTGACCTGCGCAACCCGCACAAAGCCTTTTTCTTCAGGAAGATACTTCGGCACACCTTCGAGATTACGGGTCAGGCTGCCATCGGCGCCTTCAACGGTGGTGACATGCAGGATGGAATCGCGCGGGGTCACTGGCCATGGCGTGTTGAACTGAGTGTAGGTCCAGCTCTGGTCACCTTCGTGCTTGAGCAGTTTCTGGGTCTTGCACTCGTGAATCCAGGCGCAGGCACCGGAGACGTCTTCCTGCAGGGCGCGCAATTTGGCGATGGTGGTCTTCATCACGGTCACGCCCTGATAAGACTTGTAGTCCGAACCCGGCACTTCGCTCAGGGAGACTTTGATGCCGTCTTCGTTCTTGGCGACTTTCCAGTCTTCAGCCTGGGCGGCCGAGGTGGCCAGCACGGCAGTCAAACCACACAACACAGCGATACGATGCAGCGAACCCATAGTCTTATTCCTTATTGTTGAAGTTCCGTTCGTTTGACACATCACGCCGCCGTCATCTGCTCCCACCAGCCGAGCAGTCTGATCGCATCTTCCTGGCTGCTGCCGCAGACTTCCGGATCGGCCTTGAATCCTGAACAGACCGCCGGACGCTCCGGTCGGCCGAAAATGTTGCACAGGTTATCGACCGACAACTGAACGCAGCGTTCACCGGCAGGTTTGCCATCGGGCATGCCTGGAATCGGCGAACTGATGGAAGGGGCAATACAGCAGGCGCCACAGCCTTCACGGCATTTCATGACGACGCGTTCCTCGCAGCGGGCAATGTGTTAAAGGGACGCGGGACAGGGTAACCGCTTAAACGGCTGTTTTAAATTCCCTGAGCCGGGGTTTTTACGCAGAAACGAAAATGACTGACCAGTCTCCGACAAAGCGTCTGGTCTGCGGGTCACCGACGGGGACGATTTATTGCTTGAACTCGAAATCCAGCGCCGCGCCTTCGACTTCACGGCGCTCTTCATTGCGCAGTTGCAGCTGCATTTCGTTGCTGAGCAAGCGTCCATTGAGCTGGAACCCGCTGTTCTTGTCACCGAACATCTGCGGCAGGATCGCTTCGCGCTTGGGCAGCGTCACGGAGCCGGGGGGTTTCAATTCCTGAACCATGTCTCTGGGCAGACTCAAGTCGAGCTTCGCAGACGGCAATGGCGTCTTGGCCACTTCTTTCGCCGACTTTGACTTGGTAGCCACTGGTGCGCGCTTCTTGACCGGAGCAGCCTTTTTCTGCTGCGTGGTTTTCGCTGGAGCGATTTTTTTGGTCGTCGCCGGTTTCTTCGCGTTGGCAGTGGCCGGCGCCTTTTCCTGCGCTGCAGCCGCCAAAACACCGGGTACATGACCCATCAACAGCAGGCATAGCACAACCCAGGCGGCAGAAAATTTCGCTTTCATGAACCCAACGAAGCTGACGGCAGAGGGCCATATGCTCGCCTGTTGGACGCCACATGACAAGCTCCGCCATTGTTTCAGAATCCGCCGACCATCTCCTGGCAGAGCTGTGTCGCCAACATGCCGAGGGTCATCAGCGCCCGTTCCGCCTCGCGATTCCACGGGATGCCGCAGTTCAACCGGATGCAGTGGTTGAACTGCTCGGTGTTGCTGAAGATCAGACCCGGCGCAATGCTGATGCCCTGTTGCAGCGCCCGCACGTGCAACTCCTGGGTGTTGACCCGCCCCGGCAGACTGACCCACAGAATGAATCCGCCGGTGGGCCGGGTCATCTGCGTGCCTTCGGGAAAATACTGCTGAACCGCCAGCTGGAATGCGCTGAGATTTTTTCGGTATTCCTGGCGGATGTACCTTAAATGCCGGTCATAGCCGCCGTTTTCCAGGTACGCCGCGATGGCCATTTGCGTGACGCTGCACGCCGAATGAGTGCTGAAGGTCTGCAAGCGCTGGATTTCCTGCTGGTACTTGCCGGCGATCATCCAGCCGATGCGCACACCGGGCGATAAGGTCTTGGAAAAGCTCGAGCAATAAATCACCCGGTCTAGCCGGTCGTAAGCCTTGAGCGACTTGGTGCGCCCCTGCTCGAACATCAACTCGCCGTAGATGTCGTCTTCGACGATCTGGATATCGAAATCCGAGGCCAGTCGCAGCAGCTGTTTCTGCCGCTCTTCGGGCATGGTGCCGCCGAGTGGATTGCTCAGGCGAGTGGTCAGTACCAGCGCTTTGATCGACCATTGATTGGCCGCCAGTTGCAGGGCTTCGAGGCTCATGCCGGTGGCGGGGTCGCTGGGGATCTCGATGACTTTCAGGCCCAGCAGATCCGCCAGTTGCAACAGGCCGTAATAGGTGGGGGATTCGGCGGCGATCAGGTCGCCGGGGCGGGTCAGCACTCGCAATGACATCTGCAATGCGTCGACGCAGCCGTGGGTGATCACCACTTCCGAAGGGTCAACGACCACGCCTGCATCGCGCATGCGGATCGCCACCTGCCGGCGCAGCGGCTCGAAACCCGGGCTGAACATGTAGCTGAACGCCCGAGGGCTGTGAAACCGGGTGACCTTGGCCAACTGCTGATGCAGGGCGCGCACCGGCAAATAATCGACACTCGGCACCGCCGCCCCCAGCGGGAACACGCCTTCACGACGGGATTCGACCAGCACTTGCTGAATGATGCTGCTGCGGGTGACCAGGCCTGGCCGTTCGACCCGGGCAATGTCCGGCGTGGGCGCCGTCAGTGCAGGAGTCTGGTGGACATAGTAACCGGACTGCGGCCGCGCACGGATCAGGCCCTGATCCTCGAGATTGGCGTAAGCCTGCAACACCGTGGCATGGCTGACGTTGAGCTGCGAACTCATCTTGCGCACCGAAGGTACGCGCTCGCCCGGTTGATAGACGCCACGGCGGATATCTTCGGCCAGCTGTTGAGCAATACGTTGGTAGAGCAAGAGATTGGTCATGACGCAGCACTCGATTTCACGGGCGTTTTATTCTTGTGTGAAACAATACCGGAACAGTTTGGAAGTGTACTGGGACAGTTGCCATATTAGTCAACCATACAGTGCTGTGTCGGTTAAATCTGTACTGCTTTGTGAGGTAATCGACAGACGTAAAAAAGCCCGGCGCTGCCTGACAGCCCGGGCTTTCCAGTAACGCCCCCCTCAGCGGGCGGCGCCGAGCTGGCCTTTTTCGTCGGAGAACACGATTTCCACCCGACGGTTCTGCGCACGTCCACGCTCGGAAGCGTTCGCGTCCACCGGGTATTCATCGCCGTAGCCTTCGACCTGAATGCGTTTTTCGTCGATGCCCAGGTCCGTCAACACGTCGGCCACCGACTGTGCGCGGTCGCGGGAAAGCTTGAGGTTTTCCTGCTTGCCGCCGGTGCTGTCGGTGTAGCCCTCGATGCGCACGATGCGTTTCGGGTTCAGTTGCAGAAACTGCACGATCTTCAGCACCACGCGGTTGGCCGAGTTTTTCAGTTCAGCTTCGCCGGTATCGAACAGCACGTCACCGAGGGTCATCACCAGACCACGATCGGTCTGGGTGGTGGCCAGCGCAACGATCTGCTCTTCCAGCCATTTGCCCTGCTGTTGCACGCTCAACAGTTTGGACTCGCGCAGGGCCAGTTGCAGGCGCTGGCGTTCAAGTTCCAGCTTCGCCACACGTTCTTCGTTGAGCACCTGATTGGTGTGCTCACGGGCGATTTCGCTGTAGCGCTGACTCAGGTAGGCGTAATGCACCACGTCCGAGCCGCTGCCCCAGTACGTCGACAGACGATCGGCGCGGGCCAGGGACTCACCGGCGCGGATCACATCTTTCGGCGCGATACGCAGCACGTTGGAATCTTCCTTGACCTTCTGGAAGTCGCTGCTGGCCTGCTGCAATGCGGTTTCGCTGTGCTGACCGGCGCAGCCGTACAGGCTGGCGCAACCGGCGAGGATCAGAGCGCCGAGAGTTTTGGACTTCAGGCTCATTGGGCATTCCCCAGTTGCTTGCGCAGTCGGACGATGCGGGTGTTGAGCACGTTCACTTGCTCCTCGCTCTTCTGGGTCAGGACTTTGGCCTCCGCCAGGCGTGCGTCGAGTTCGGCCTGTTCGAAGCGCATCCGCGCATTCTTGTAAGACTCACCCGCCATGCTGCCTTTGGCCCGGTTGAACTTGTCCTCGGCCAGTTTCATTTCCGGCACGTCTTCGGCGGTGGCGCCGACGGCCTTGGCTTGCTCAAGGGCCTGCTCGGTCAGACGCATTTGTTCGTTGGGTGCCGGATCGCTGGCGCAACCGGCCAGGGCCAGGACGGCCATGGCCGCGAAAAGAAGTCGATTACTCACTAAGAATCCCTACTGTTTTGGGGCGCTGACAGGTGGTTGCGGCGGCTGTTGCTGCTGCGCCTTCCAGCGCTCGATGTTGCGTTGCAGCGCGGCTTCCGTCAGGCCGGACGCGGGCAATTCTGTCATCTTTTTGGCCAGCTGTCCGCGCAACCACGGATCGTTGCAGGCCGAGTTGTGCGAAACCGCGAGGAACAGACCGGGGCGGTCGATGGGTTGTTCAAAGGCCAGCAGATCATTGGCCATGCCCAATGCCTGCGCGGCCGCCATGCCCGAGTAGCGACCGGCGAGTACATATTCCACCTCGCCCAGCAGAAGTTTCTGAAACGCCTGGGTCAGGTTTGCCGTACGGGTCAGGGTCAATTGCTGCTCGGCAAAAGTGCCAAATGCCGGGGTCATTCGAGACTTTTCCGACAAACCGCCGGTATGCCCGTGCAGGTCCCTGGCTTCGCTATAAACGAGGGTCGAGCCCTTGCGCGTCCACACCAGATAATCGTTTTCCAGCAACGGCGGGTGAATGTAGTCAAGGTTTTCCAGCTCATTGAGGTTCATTGGCGCGTCGGCCAGCATGTCCATGCGCCCGCTGCGCACTTCGTCGAGGGCCTGGGAACGCTTGCCGGCGTACAGCAGATCGACTTTGATCCCCAGCTCCTTGGCCACCTGTCGCAACAGGTCCGCACTGGCACCGATCAGTTGCTTGGGGTTCTGCGGATCCTGCCAAAGGTACGGCGGCGCATCCGGGCTGCCGGTGACGACCAGCCGCTCGCATTTGCCCGCCGCCACCGACAGGCCCGGCAACAATGCCAGCGCCAGCAACCACGAGCAGCTCAACCGATGATGCAGATCCATGGCGAAACGCTCCCACTCAAATCCGAGACAAAAAAAAGCCCGACCAAAAGGTCGGGCTCTTTATAAGTGAAGCAGCCGGATTAGACCAGCTTCTCCAGCTCAGGTACGGCTTCGAACAAGTCCGCCACCAGGCCGTAATCGGCCACCTGGAAGATCGGCGCTTCTTCGTCCTTGTTGATCGCGACGATCACTTTGGAGTCTTTCATACCGGCCAGATGCTGGATTGCGCCGGAGATACCAACGGCGATGTACAGCTGTGGCGCAACGATCTTGCCGGTCTGACCGACCTGCATGTCGTTCGGTACGAAACCTGCGTCGACCGCAGCGCGGGAAGCACCAACAGCCGCGCCCAGCTTGTCGGCCAGAGCGTAGAGGTGTTTGAAGTTGTCGCCGTTCTGCATGCCGCGGCCGCCGGAAACGACGATTTTGGCAGCGGTCAGCTCAGGACGATCGGACTTGGCCAGCTCTTCGCTGACGAAGCTGGAAGTACCGGCGTTGTGAGCAGCCGCAACCGCTTCAACGGCAGCCGAACCACCTTCAGCAGCAACCGGGTTGAAACCGGTGGCACGCACGGTGATCACTTTGATCGCTGCGGTCGATTGCACGGTAGCGATGGCGTTACCGGCGTAGATCGGACGCTTGAAGGTGTCAGCGCTTTCTACCGAGATGATTTCGGAGATCTGGTCAACGTCCAGCTGAGCGGCAACGCGCGGCAGGATGTTTTTGCCATTGGAAGTGGCGGCAGCCAGGATGTGGCTGTAGCCAGCGCCCAGCTCTGCAACCAGAGGAGCAACGTTTTCCGGCAGCTGATGCGCGTAGGCAGCATTGTCAGCGTTCAGGACTTTGCTCACGCCAGCGATTTTCGCAGCGGCTTCAGCCACGGCGCCAGCACCCTGGCCGGCAACCAGAACGTGGATGTCGCCGCCGATTTTGGCAGCGGCAGCCACGGTGTTCAGGGTGGCCGGAGCCAGCACCTTGTTGTCGTGTTCGGCGATTACCAAGATAGTCATGATCAGATTACCTTCGCTTCGTTTTTCAGTTTCTCGACCAGTTCAGCCACCGACTTGACCTTGATGCCCGCGCTGCGTGCAGCCGGCGCTTCGACTTTCAGGGTCTTGTTGGTGGAGGCGGTGGAAACGCCCAAAGCGTCCGGAGTCAGCGTCTCGAGAGGCTTCTTCTTGGCTTTCATGATGTTTGGCAGGGACGCGTAGCGCGGCTCGTTCAAACGCAGGTCGGTGGTGACGATCGCTGGCAGTTTCAGGGAAACGGTCTGCGCGCCGCCGTCGATTTCGCGGGTCACGGCAACGCTGTCGCCGGAGACTTCGACTTTCGACGCGAAAGTGCCCTGACCGTAGCCGCTCAGTGCAGCGAGCATCTGGCCGGTCTGGTTGTTGTCGCTGTCGATGGCCTGTTTGCCCAGGATCACCAGCTGAGGCTGTTCCTTGTCGACCACGGCCTTGAGCAGCTTGGCCACGGCCAGGGAAGTCAGGTCTTCAGCGGATTCGACGAGGATGGCGCGATCGGCACCCAGAGCCAGTGCGGTACGCAGCTGTTCCTGAGCGGTGGACGGGCCGATGGAGACGACGACGATTTCAGTCGCAACGCCTTTTTCTTTCAGGCGTACGGCTTCTTCCACTGCGATTTCGCAGAACGGGTTCATCGACATCTTGACGTTGGCGAGGTCTACGCCGGAATTGTCCGCCTTGACGCGAACCTTGACGTTGTAATCCACAACGCGTTTGACAGCTACAAGAACCTTCATGGATTCCTCGTTACTCTCCGGTGAAAAGAAAGTCGCCTAGGCGAACCTGGCGGTTGATGCTCATCGGGCACAAGGGCACCTCTAAAAACGCCGGCTGAACGGGATGACCGTTCGTCAGTCGTGACCGACGAGTCATGCCGCTTCGCGGTGTGTAAACTGCGCGCCGAACCTGCGCTGCGCATCACCGGTTACCGCCTACGCCCTGTCTTTAGAGGTGCTCTTGAAACCACCATTCAGCCTACGGCGAGCGCAAAACCGCCCGTATCTTGACCGGAACGCCCATTCTGGTCAATACGCCAAAATGCCCTGTCATAAGCCGCGCTTCTTTGATTTCTCTGGGCTGGAGCCGATTCAAACAAACGTTTGTATTGGACGCTAGGAGTGGTGTAGATATAATGCGCCGCCTAGAGAGAAAGGTGGTTTGCCCATTATTACCCTTGACGTTAACGTAAAGGCAATAACGGATACGACACCGAACCTCCAAATTAGAAAAAAAACTGTTGAGCCTTGAGTAGGAGATAGCCTGTGGAACGCGAATACATGGAATTCGACGTGGTCATCGTCGGTGCCGGCCCCGCTGGCCTGTCCGCCGCCTGCCGTCTGAAGCAGAAGGCCGCCGAAGCCGGTAAGGAAATCAGCGTCTGCGTGGTCGAAAAAGGCTCCGAAGTCGGCGCGCACATCCTGTCCGGTGCCGTATTCGAACCACGGGCCCTGAACGAACTGTTCCCGGACTGGAAAGAACTCGGCGCCCCGCTGAACACGCCAGTCACCCGCGATGACATCTTCGTGCTGAAAAACGCCGAAAGCGCGCAGAAAATTCCTGACTTCTTTGTGCCCAAGACCATGCACAACGAAGGCAACTACATTATCTCCCTCGGCAACCTGTGCCGCTGGCTCGCTCAGCAGGCCGAGAACCTGGGCGTGGAAATCTACCCGGGCTTCGCCGCTCAGGAAGCGCTGATCGATGAAAACGGCGTGGTGCGCGGGATCATCACCGGCGACCTCGGCGTCGACCGCGAAGGCCATCCGAAAGAAGGCCTGTACACCCCGGGCATGGAACTGCGTGGCAAGTACACGCTGTTCGCCGAAGGCTGCCGTGGCCACATCGGCAAGCAACTGATCAAGCGCTACAACCTCGACAGCGACGCCGACGCCCAGCACTACGGCATCGGCCTGAAGGAAATCTGGGAAATCGACCCGGCCAAACACCAGCCAGGCCTGGTGGTGCACACCGCCGGTTGGCCGATGGACATCATGGGCACCGAGAACACCGGCGGTTCCTTCCTCTATCACCTGGAAAACAACCAGGTGGTGGTCGGTCTGATCGTCGATCTTTCCTACAGCAACACCTACCTGTCGCCGTTCGACGAATTCCAGCGCCTCAAGCATCACCCGGTACTCAAGCAGTACCTGGAAGGCGGCAAGCGCATCAGCTACGGCGCACGTGCAATCTGCAAAGGTGGCCTGAACTCGCTGCCGAAGATGGTGTTCAAGGGCGGCGCGCTGATCGGTTGCGACCTCGGCACCCTGAACTTCGCCAAGATCAAGGGCAGCCACACCGCGATGAAGTCCGGCATGCTCGCCGCTGAATCCGTGGCTGATGCGCTGTTCGCTGAAAAGGACGGCACCGAAGAGCTGACCACTTACGTTGACGCCTTCAAGAAGAGCTGGCTCTACGAAGAACTGTTCGCCAGCCGCAACTTCGGCCCGGCGATCCACAAGTTCGGCGCCATCGTCGGCGGCGGTTTCAACTGGCTGGATCAGAACATCTTCGGCGGCAAACTGCCGTTCACCCTGCACGACACCAAGCCTGACTACGCCTGCCTCAAGCTCGCGGCCGACTGCAAGAAGATCGACTACCCGAAACCCGACGGCAAGATCAGCTTCGACAAGCTGAGCTCGGTGTTCATCTCCGGTACCAACCATGAAGAAGAACAGCCGTGCCACCTGAAACTGACCGACCCGACTATCCCGCTGAGCAAGAACCTGCCGCTGTACGACGAGCCGGCACAGCGCTACTGCCCGGCCGGTGTGTATGAAGTGATCACCAAGGAAGACGGCGAGAAGCGCTTCCAGATCAACGCCCAGAACTGCGTGCACTGCAAGACCTGTGACATCAAGGACCCTTCGCAGAACATCACCTGGGTGACGCCGGAAGGCGCCGGCGGCCCGACCTATCCAAATATGTAAACGGAACATATAAGTCGAACCGCTGAACATCAAGGCTCCCTGTATGGGGGCCTTTTTGTTGCCCGCGATTCAGTGCATCACATCAATACCGGTGGGAGCTGGCTTGCCAGCGATGGGGCCGTGTCAGACAACATTGCTGCAGGCTGAAGCACCGCGATCGCTGGCAAGCCAGCTCCCACAGGATTGAGGCAGATCAGGCAGCGCGCTCCTCCCCGGGGCTACGCTCGAAATAGCGTTTGTATTCGCGACTGAACTGCGACGTGCTCTGATACCCCACCCGATGCGCCACCTGCGCCACGCCTAACCCCTCGGCGATCAACAACGTCTGCGCCTTCAACAAACGTAAACGCTTCAGATACTGCACCGGCGACAGCAACGTGCTGCGTTTGAAATGCTCATGAAAGGTCGAAACACTCATGTTCGCGCAACTGGCTAATGTCTCGACATTCAATGGCTCGGTGTAATGCGCATGCAGATGACTGATCGAAGCCGCCACCCGGGCGAACTGCCCCTGCTGCTCGACCAGCGCCCGCAGCACATCGGCCTGGGGACCGCGCAACGCGACGAACAACAACTCCCGCACCCGCGCCGGTCCGAGAATCTGGCATTCCAGCGGATCGTGCAGACAACGCAGCAAGCGTTCGACACAACCACGCATGTCATCGTCGAGCACCACCGACGTCATCGACTCCGGTGTCTGCGCCGGAATATGTCGCCCCGGCGCCAGCCCCATGGCCAGCACCAGTTCACCGAGCAGCACCCGATCGATCGCCACCGACACGCCGAGCAACGGCGCGTCCGGCAACGCGTAGGTCTCACACTCGAACGGCACCGGCAACGCCTGAATCAGGTAATGCCCGGCGCCGTACTCCATAGTGCGCGGCCCCAGATACGCCAGTTTGCTGCCCTGGGCGATGATCATCAGGCTCGGTTCATAAATGTGCGGGCCACGGGCGACGTCGCAACTGGCGCGCAACACCTGCACGCCCGGCAGCCCGGTCTGGCTGTAACCATCGCGCAGCGCCAGCGGTTCGATCAGCGAAACCAGGGTGGCGTTGGCATCAAGGTGACGGGTCAATTGCATCGGGTGGCTCTTCAGAAAAAATCACGGAAAAAGGGATGAAAGCATCATCGCAGATCCTTTTGCCAATGCGACCGATCAACCCCGCATGCCGGAGGATTAGGCATGACACCCGGAGGAATCGCCATGGCCGGACGACCGGACGGCGCCCAGAATGCGCCGCCTCACTTGTCACTGCTTTTGCGAGGTTTCACATGTACACCGCCATCGGCTATGCCGCTCAAACGGCCACCACTCCCCTCGCCCCGATGAAGTTCGAACGCCGCAGCCCACGGGCCGACGACGTCGCCATCGAAATTCTGTACTGCGGCGTCTGCCACTCCGACATCCACCAGGCGCGCAACGAATGGGGCATCGCCGTTTACCCGTTGATGCCCGGCCACGAGATCGTCGGAAAAGTCACCGCCGTCGGTGCGAATGTCACCAAGCACAAGGTCGGCGATCTGGTCGGCGTCGGCTGCATGGTCGACTCCTGCCGCACCTGCGAAGCCTGCCAGTCGAACCTCGAGCAATACTGCCTCGAAGGCCCGACCATGACCTATGCCACTCCAGACCGGGTCGATGGCAGCAACACCATGGGCGGTTATTCGGACAGCATTGTGGTCAGCGAACACTTCGTGGTGCGCATTCCCGAGAAGCTGGATCTGGCAGCCGCCGCGCCGATTCTCTGCGCCGGCATCACCACCTACTCGCCGCTCAAGCATTACGGCGTTAAGGCCGGCGACAAGGTCGGGATTCTCGGCATGGGCGGCCTCGGCCACATGGGCATCAAGTTCGCCAAGGCCATGGGCGCCGAAGTGACGCTGTTCACCCGTTCGGCAAGCAAGGCCGAGGAAGGTCGTCGTCAGGGCGCCGATCACGTCATCGTCTCCACCGACGAAGAGCAGATGAAAGCCGCTGCCGGCCGTTTCGACTTCCTGCTGGACACCATTCCGGTGCAGCACGATCTGAACCCGTACCTCGACACCCTGCGCTTCGATGGCGTGCACATTCTAGTGGGCCTGATCGAACCGATCGATCCGCCGGTCCACGCCGCGAAACTGGTGCTGGGTCGTCGCATATTGGCCGGTTCGTTGATCGGTGGCGTCGCAGAAACCCAGGAAGTGCTGGATTTCTGCGCCGAACACAACATCAGCTGCGACATCGAAATGCTCGACATCCGCCAGATCAACGAAGCCTACGCCCGTATGATCGCCGGCGATGTGAAGTACCGCTTCGTGATCGACATGGCGACTCTGAAGCTCTGATTCCTCAGACCTTCAAGCCAAGCTCCGCCGAGAGCCGGGCCGTGACCCCTTTGATCAGGGGAATCAGCTCGGCCATTTTTTCCAGCGGCATGTACGGCACGGTGCTGGCGATGCTGATGGCCGCGACGATGCGCTTGCTCGCGTCGCGGATCGGCGCCGCCACGCAGCGGATCGACGGCTCGTTGTCTTCCAGATCGAACGCATAGCCACCGGCCACGTACTCGGTCATCCGCTGCTCCAGCTGCTCCCACGACTGCTGGGGATGCTGCGGCCAGAACTGACTTTTCCCACCCGCCGGCAGACTGATGTCGTACAGACGCTGCCAGTCCTGCGGCGCGTCATCCAGCATCAGCGCCTTGCCGATCCCGGTCCGCGCCAGCGGCATGCGATGGCCGACCCGCGAGCGCATTTCCGGGCCGTTGCGTCCCGGATTCTTCAGCAAATAAAGCACCTCGTCGCCTTCACGAATGCCCAGGTGAACGGTGTCGCCGGTCAGCGCCGACAACTCGTCCAGATAAGGCCCGGCCAGGGTCACCAGCGGCAATTCCTCACGCGCCTGGAAACCCAGTTCGATCAGCTTCGGCCCCAACAGATAACCGACTTGCGGCACGACGCGCAGGTAGCGCTCGTCCACCAGACAACTGGCCAGACGATGAGTGGTGCTGCGCGTGGTACCGATCAGGCGGGCAATCTCTTTGAGATCGCGGGCGCCACTGGCGACGGCCTGCACCACACCCAACCCGCGAAGCAGGGTCTGGGTGCCGGTCGGCGCGGCGTCCTTGGCGGTTTTCGGGGCGTCTTCCTGCATATCCAGCCTTTAGCGTTGAGCGAGGGAACGGGCGGCATTATGGTCGCCCGACAGGGACGACTACAACTCGATGCGCTCGACCTTGCCCACCAGCAGCACGTAGGACAAAGCACCGATCAATGCCAGAACCGCGATGTAGGTGATCGCCGGGGCGAACGAATCGCCGCTAGCCAGGAAGCCGATGACAATCGGCGTGGCAATCGCCGACAGGTTGCCGATGAAGTTGAATACCCCACCGGTCAAGCCCAGCAACCGCGCCGGCGCCAGTGTCGAGACCAGCGACCAGGTGATCGACGCCAGCCCGTTGCCGAAAAACGCCAGGGCCAGGAAGGCAATCACCAACGACGTCGATTCGACGAAGTTGGCCCCGATGATCGAGGTGGAAATCAGCAGCCCGCCAATGATCGGCAACTTGCGCGCAAACCCGACGGTGCAACCACGGCGAATCAGGAAGTCGGAAAAGAACCCGGAGCACAGCACGCCGATGAACGCGGCGAGAAACGGCAGCGACGCCAGCAGACCGGACTTGATGAAGTCCATGCCGCGATACTTCACCAGGTAGGTCGGGAACCAGGTCAGGAAAAACCACAACGTCGAGTTCAGGCAGAACTGGCCGAGGTAGATCCCCCACAACTTGCGTTTGCTCAGGACAATGCCGAGATCGGTCCAGCTGAATTTCGCCTTCACCTTGGCGGTTTCGGCGGCGATGTCCACCAACCCGCCGCCCTCGCGGATCAGGTCGATTTCACCTTGGTTGGCGCCTTTGAAATCACGCGGCTCGCGATACACCGCGTACCAGATCGCCGCCCAGATGATGCCTACCGCGCCGGTCACAACAAACACCATGTGCCAGCCGAATTCATGTTGCAGCCACGCCAGCACCGGGGTCAGAAACGCCAGCCCGACAAATTGCCCGGAGGTGTAGAAGCCGATGGCCGTGGCCCGCTCACGCTCGGGGAACCAGGTCGTCACCACGCGGCTGTTGATCGGATACGCCGGCGCTTCCAGCGCACCGACCGCCATGCGCAGCACGAACAGCGCGATGAAACTGGCGGCGAACCCGAGCATCACCGTGGCCAGCGACCACAACAGCAGCGCGACGCTGTAAAGGATGCGCGGTGGCACCCGATCCACCAGCCAGCCGCCGGGGATCTGCATGGCGGCGTAGGTCCAGCCGAACGCCGAGAAGATCAGCCCGACGTGCACCGGATCGATGCCCAGATCCGTCGTCAGTGCCGGGGCGGCAATCGACAGGTTGCTGCGGTCGAGGTAGTTGATGACCACGGTGATGAACAGCAACACCATGATGAAAAATCGCTTGCGGCTGGGCGCGACTAACGTCGCTTGCCCAATAAGGGTTTGCGGTTGCATGGGGAGCGCCTCTTCTTATGTTTATTGAGGTCGGATTTAGCAGGCGAGATCGTTCCCACGCTCTGCGTGGGAATGCAGCCCGGGACGCTCTGCGTCCCAAGAGCGGACGCAGAGCGTCCATTGAGGCATTCCCACGCGGAGCGTGGGAACGATCGCTTAGAAGGGAATCAGCGACTCACCACTCGGCAAAACTGCCATCGGCATGCCGCCAGATCGGGTTGCGCCAGCGGTGGCCGACCGCCGCGCGTTCGATCACGTATTCCTCGTTGATCTCGATTCCCAGGCCCGGGCCGTTGGGGATTTTCACGAAGCCCTTGTCGTAGTCGAACACCCGTGGATCCTTCACATAATCGAGCAGGTCATTGCTCTCGTTGTAATGGATGCCCAGGCTCTGCTCCTGGATAAACGCGTTGTAACAAGCGGCGTCCAGTTGCAGACACGCCGCCAGTGCAATCGGCCCCAGCGGGCAATGCAGTGCCAGCGCCACGTCGTAGGCTTCGGCCATGTTGGCGATCTTGCGGGTCTCGGTGATGCCGCCGGCGTGGGAGGCATCCGGCTGGATGATGTCGACGTAGCCTTCGCTCAACACCCGTTTAAAGTCCCAGCGCGAAAACAGCCGCTCGCCGAGGGCAATCGGCGTGCTGGTCAGCGGTGCCAGTTCTTTCAGCGCTTCGTAGTTTTCGCTGAGCACCGGCTCTTCGATGAACATCAATTTGTAAGGATCGAGCTCCTTCATCAGCACCTTGGCCATCGGCTTGTGCACCCGGCCATGGAAGTCGACGCCGATACCGACGTTCGGCCCCACCGCATCGCGCACGGCGGCAACGTTGGCCAGCGCCAGATCGACTTTTTCGAAGGTGTCGAGAAATTGCAGCTCCTCGGTGCCGTTCATTTTCACCGCCGTAAAACCCCGGTCCACCGCCTCTTTAGCGGCCCGCGCGGTGTCCGCCGGACGGTCACCGCCGATCCACGAATACACGCGGATCTTGTCGCGCACCTGACCGCCGAGCAGATCGCTGACCGATACACCGAGGGCCTTGCCCTTGATGTCCCACAGCGCCTGATCGATACCGGCCAGTGCGCTCATGTGGATCGCGCCGCCTCGATAGAAGCCACCGCGATACAGCACGGTCCAGATGTCTTCGATATTGCGTGGGTCTTTGCCGATCAGGTAATCGGACAATTCCTCGACCGCAGCAGCAACCGTGTGGGCGCGGCCCTCGACCACGGGCTCACCCCAACCGGTCACGCCCTCATCGGTTTCGACTTTCAGGAAGCACCAGCGCGGCGGGACGATGAAGGTGGTGAGTTTGGTGATTTTCATCTGCTTGTCTCTCTTGTTAGATGCAGCGCACGCAGCGCCGGAAAAGTCTTAGCGAAGGGCCTTCCAGGCCGCCACGTAGGCCTTGGCATTGGCCGCCACTTGCTCAATCGTCATGCCCGGTTTGAACAGCCCGGAACCGAGGCCGAAGCCTTTGACGCCAGCGTCGATGAACGCCTGCATGTTGTCCGGCGTGATGCCACCGACCGGCGCCAGAACCGTCCCGGCCGGCAACACCGCCAGCCAGGCTTTCACCACCGCAGGGCCCATCTGTTCGGCCGGGAACAGCTTGAGAATGTCCGCGCCCTCCTCAAGCGCCGCAAAGGCTTCGGTCGGCGTGGCGACGCCCGGCGACAGGTACAGCCCGGCTGCCTTTGCCGCCCGCAACACCTTGGCATCGCTGTGGGGCATGACGATCACCTGGCCGCCGGCCTCCTTCACCAATTCGACTTGTTCCGGGGTCAGCACCGTGCCGGCACCGATCAGACAATCGGCGGGCAAGGCCTTACGCAGAATACGGATGCTTTCGTACGGCGAGGGGGAATTGAGCGGTACTTCAATAACGCGAAATCCGGCCGCATACAGGACTTCTCCGACAGCGGCGGCTTCCTGCGGATGCAGGCCGCGCAGGATCGCGATCAGACCGTTTTGTGCCAGTGCTTGCTTGAGCATGTCAGGCCTCCAGTCAGGGTTAACGGGATGAGGAATCAATCAGTCCGGCGGCAAGCGCCAGTTGCCACAGACCACGCTCGGTCGCCTGCTCGGCCAATGTCACCCGGGCGAAACCGCAGGCGTCGAGGGCCCGGCTGTAGCGGGCGCACAATTGCGCGTTGCCGATGAGGATGATCGATGGAAGGTCTGTGCTGTTGCGTCGGCGCCGTTGCACGGCGGCCAACGCTGTCAGCTCGTGGCCGATCAGCAGCCCGGACAGATAGTCCGGTTGCGCGGTGGCACTGAGCTCACCGGTCAGCCCCAGGCTGCGGGCGCTGAACAGGGTCGACAGCACGCCGATCTCACCCTCTGCCGACAACGCCACCTGCACGCCGCGATCAAATGCCTCGGCGTCGAACGTCGCGCTGTGCTGTTGGGTACGGCCGAGAATGCTGTGCTCGCTGAGCACGGCGAACACTTCGCCGGTCATGAAGGTGTCGAAACGGGTGATGCAGCCGTCGGCCACTTCCACCCATTTCGAATGACTGCCCGGCAGGCCAATCAGCAGATCATTGCCCGCCTCGACCGGCAGATTCTGCAGGACGCCGAGTACCTGGGTTTCTTCGCCGCGCATCACGTTCGGCAGCGTCGAGCGCTGAATCACACCCGGCACGATGTGCACATCAACACCGCGAAGACTGCGAACGGTTTGCAGGGATTTTCCGAGATCGGCCACGTTGGCCGGCGTATCGCGGTAGGACGCTTCGCGCCAGCCCTGGGCGCTGCCGACCATGCCGCAGGCAATCACCGGCAAGTCGGGCTGCGCGTCGAGCCAGTCGCCGCACGCCTCGTCGAACGCCAGTTCAAAACCGTCGGAGCATTCACGACCGTTGATGACCCTCGGCGTCTTCGGCAACTGCATGATCCCGAACGACAGCGACCGCTGCGCCAGCACCTGCCCGCCCGCCGCGATTTTGTAAGCACGTAGTGAGGTCGTCCCCCAATCGAGCGCGATCAATTGCGCCAGCATCGCTTCACCTGTTTTGTTATTGGCAGTGAGTGAGCTGGACTATAGACCTCTCAGGCGGGAAATCTCAATATGTAATTTTTCATCCCATATTTTGGGATTTGCCTTTCTTAAAAGCCCGGACAGCGAATTGAGCAACGAGCACCGCCTGTCCGCACGGATCGCATCCCGTTTAAAACTTATCGATCTCTCTTAACAGATCTGCCGTTGGAACTTTCATGTCCTCCGACAAATATATTTTATAGGAGTAGGAATTAATTCTGACCTTACAGACAATAGACTCTCGGCCCACTAATAAAGACCTCAATGCCTCACCTTCAATGATTTTTTCACTGGTATCGTTTTTTCTTTTGAAAAATAAAACATCCGCCCTGAAAACCGGCCCGGCACTTGAAATTTCAGCCTCGACAAAACCCTCTCCATATCTACCCGCAGAGTGAGGTGCCGAAAAATCAAAATCGTCCTCAAAAGAACACAGCAGCGTCTGGCTTATTTTTGATTTGAAAAGATTGACAACATCAACATCAGACGAAAAACGCACCTGATAAATATTCCTATCCAAATAACGTTCAACACCAGCGTATTGTAAATGAGCAGTGGGCTTACCATGATTCATCGCACAGGAAGTGCAAAGCAAGAAAGCCATACATAAAATTATATTACGCACATTTCCGTCCTTTGAAATGAGTAACAACAACCTGCATCAAAGCGTCTCTGGCCGAGATGCCACTTTGCAGGACTGATGTGTAGATAACCCAGGCATCGGCGTGATTCACATTCACTCGCCCGTTCATATTGGGCCCACTTTTCATATCCCATTGCTCTCCAAAATCGGCTACGAGATCGGAAAAATTCCAGTCTTTGGCATCGGCTCTGACGTTAACCCAATATTCCGCCTTCGGCTTCGGCTCCTGACGGTAGATGTTAGAAACTCCCCACACAATTTTTCCTTCGCCAACCGGATCGAGTGTAACCAGACACGGAATTCGATATCCCTTATCAGTCAATACAGCTGACAGGTGCGCACCATTCCATCCGCCCAAGCTATGCCCAATGATATATACAGGCGTGGTCACATCAGCAATCTTCTCCAGCACATTCTTTTTCAGATCATCTTCACTAATAAAATAGTTATAACCAATATGGTGGACATCATAATTATCAGAACAAATACCCTCAGCCTCCATATCCCTGACGAACACCTTCATGACGTCAGCAACGTTATTATTGGGGCCTGTGCCGTAATAACTTTCTTTATCACCCGCACCACCCACAAAAAACAGAACAATCTTTTTGGGAGTGATCGTGGCCTGCTTGACTGTTCCGTCCGTTTTGCAGGTCAGGTCGTGGGTCACGACCAGTCTTTTACAGCCTTTCAGAGCAGGATTTTCAGTAGTCATATCTTCCTACTCCACGAACAGCTTGATCGACTCAGGCAAATGCGAACTCACGGTATGGGTAAACCCCGCGTCATTGGTTACGCCGTGCTCCACGCTCCCATCAGCGCGTTGAATCGCGTAAGGGTGATTTGGCATGGGGTCGGTGACGCGTAGCGCTCGGCCGTCCAGCGGCCAGTTTCCGAGTAGACGTACCAGCCCATCGGCGACAGCACGCCTTGGTGGAACATCGATTGCCCGGCCGGCGCGACAAATCCGCAGCACACGTGCAGGCTCAGCCAGCCTTGATGAACATCGATGAATCCGTTCGGATCAAACGTTCGCAGCGGTATCACCCGGTAGTCATCGTAGCCCGCGCTACGCGCCATCAGCTCGGCATCGAGCCGCGAGACAAACGCACGGATAGCTTTGCAGCCCATGCGGTTGACGGTGCAGAGGATGTCTACCGGTTGGTGGTTCGGGTTGTCGCTGGAGCCGAGGTTTTTGACCAGACCGTAGAGGCGGATCGACGCCCGAAGTCCGCTCATCGCCGGTCACTCGTTGACGCAGCGCAGGCTCCACGGGCGTGGAGAAAGAGTGCCAGAGCATTGCAGGTGTCGTCCGTGAGCGCGCAAAAATGGCGCACAGGATGCCGGACTAGAGCGGTTTGGACAATCGAATCAACAGTCAGATTGCCACTATTTGTTCAGCCCTCGGCAAACTCGCGCAACACCTTGCCATCCATGCGATACCTCACCCACTCTTCCTGCGGCTGGGCGCCGAGGGATTTGTAGAATTCAATGGCCGGGGTGTTCCAGTCCAGCACGCTCCATTCGAAGCGGCCGCAGTCGTTGGCGCAGGCGATTTTTGCGAGGTGGCGCAGCAGGGTTTTTCCGGCGCCGCCGCCCCGTTGTTCCGGGGTGATGTAGAGGTCTTCGAGGTACAGGCAGTTGCTGCCCAGCCAGGTTGAATAGCTGAAGAAGAACACCGCAAAACCGATCGGCAAGCCGTCGCGCAGGCAGATCAGGCCATGTGCCGTGGCGCCTTCGCTGAACAGGCTGCGTTCAATGTCCGCGACGCTGGCGATGACTTCGTGACGGGCCTTTTCGAAGTCTGCAAGTTCAGTGATGAACGCGAGGATTTGCGGTGCATCGCTGGGGGTCGCCGGGCGGATTTCGATCGTCATGGACGGGCCTTGTAGGAAAAAGGAAAACGCCATACTAAGGCGCCGCGCGGCGCTCGTCACATGGCAATCCGCGGATTAGGCTAGCGCGGCCGACGATCACAAGGACTCCCATGAACAATCTCGCTTTTTCGCCTCTCACGGAACTCGCCGCCCAACTGCTGCCCCACGCGCTGGAGCCGTCGGAGGACGGCGCCCACGATCTGTCGCACCTGCAACGGGTCTGGCACAACGCGCGCACCTTGCAGATCGAGGAAGGTGGCGACCTTGAAGTACTGCTCGCGGCCGTGCTGCTGCACGATTGCGTGGCGGTGGAAAAGAACTCGCCACTGCGCTCACAGGCATCGCGTCTGGCAGCGGAAAAAGCTTCAAAGGTGCTGACAAAACTGAACTGGCCCGAGGCCAAAATAGACGCCGTCACCCACGCCATCGAAGCCCACAGCTTTTCCGCCAACATCACCCCGCTTACCCTCGAAGCGCGGCTGATGCAGGACGCCGACCGTCTCGATTCCCTCGGCATGCTCGGCGTCGCCCGCACCTTCTACACCGCCGGACGGATGGGCAGCGCGCTGTATGACCCACACGATCCCGAGGCCCAGGACAGGGAGTACGACGACAAGCGATTCTGCCTCGATCATTTCCAGACCAAACTGCTGCACCTCGCCGACGGGTTCCAGACCACTGCAGGCCAACGTCTGGCACAGCTCCGCCATCAACGCCTGAAAGGCTTCATGGAGCAGTTCAAGGACGAGATCGGCCTCGAAAGCGCTCAGCCCGTCTGAACCGTTCGTCGCTCATCAGGCACCAATCTTTCACGAGGGCAGACCAACGTGAGGTAAGGATTTCAATCACTGGAGACCCCCTATGATCCCGTCAAGGTTGACTGCGCTCGTATTCGCAACCCTCCTTAGTCCGGCGGTATTCGCTGCCTCGACCACCGCCGCCGGCACCGGGCCGACCGATCCGGTCACCCAGCCCAGAGCACCTGCCATCAACAGTGCCCCCGGTATGAATACCGACGGTTCGGGTGTACCGCTGATCAATCAGCCTCCCGCCACAGGAACCGATCCTCGCACCCAGGGCAGCGATCCTGGTCGTCAGGGCGGCATGAACACCCCCGACGCTCCGGCCGCCCCCGACAACGCCGGTCCCGGCGTCGGCTCGAAAACCACCACGGGTGGTTCGGGCTCTGAAGGCGCAGGACAGTGATCCATGCTTCATCCACGCAACGTGTCTTATCCACTTCCCTGAAGAGGTAACCATGAACGTCGATAAAAACCTGGAAAAAGAAGTCCTCACCCGCCTGCTGCATGCCCACCCAAGCGGCCTCGGTAAAGAGGTGCTGGACAATTATCGCGGCGAGAAAGTTGTGGCCAGTGCCCTCGCCGCCCTGCAGGAGCGTGGACTGATTCACCACGGACACATCACTTGCAATGAAGCGGGAGAGCATTCGCTGAATCTGCCGATCAAGCTCAGCGCTGCGGGTGTGGAAGCGGCGCGTAAGCTCGATACCTGACGCTTCCGGTCACTGGCGCAAGCAGTGTTCGAATGCATTGCCTGCGCCGGTTCATACCGAGATTCATCCAACCACCAGGAGACTCGCCATGCCTCGTGGAAGCAAAGCCAAATACACTGAAGAACAGAAGCGCAAAGCCGAACACATCGAAGACAGCTATCAGAACAAAGGGATGTCCAAGGACGAAGCTGAAGCCCGCGCCTGGGCGACAGTGAACAAACAGTCCGGCGGCGGCGAGAAGGCCGGAGGTTCCGGGCGCCGGAAACCGGCCAGCGCCAAAGCTTCAGATCGCAAGGAGTCGGCGCGGCGCGCGACAGTAAGCCGTGAGGGACATTCGCGCGATAGCAAGGCTTCACGCGAAGTGCAGACGGTCGATAGCCTGCGCAAGGAGGCCCGGGAGCGGAAAATCCCCGGGCGTTCGTCGATGCGAAAAGATGAGTTGATTGCGGCGTTGCGCAGAGCCGGCTAGGTCCAGACTGGATGTAACGGCTGAAGGCCTTATCGCTGGCAAGCCAGCTCCCACGGAAATCAAAGGGCTGGCAAAAACTGCGCCCCCTACTGAAACCTGTGGGAGCTGGCTTGCCAGCGATTGCGATCGTTCAGTCAGTGCAATTTTTGCTGATCAGCACATCAACCTCGGCAGAGCCAGGAGCGGTCGCCGGGCCCCAGCGGGTGACTGCCAACGCAGCCGCAGCGTTGGCGCGCCTTGCGGCTTCGTGAGCGGCCAGTCCTTGTGCCAGCCCGGCGACGAATACGCCGGCATGCGCATCGCCCGCGCCGTTGCTGTCCACTGCCTGCACCTTGAAACCCGGCACATGCTGGCGCTCGCCGCACTGATGAATCCAGCAACCCTGCGGACCGTCGCGCACGACCATCAGCACCTCCTGTGGCAGGTGCACGGCCAGGCGGTCCAGCGCGGTTTCGATATCCGCCGCGCCAGTGAAACGCAGCGCCTCGACGCTGTTGCTGGTCCACACATCGATGCGCGGCAGCAACGCCTGCATCATCGGTGAGTCCGGCGATTCCACCAGCGGGCCCGGATCGAACACCACGTTAATCGTCCTCGGCAACGCCAGCGTCCAGTCCAGCAACGCCTGGGCCTTGCCACTGTGCAGCAGGCTGTAGCCGCTGACGTAGACGTAGTCCCCCTCCTCGGCGGTGACGCTGTTCAGCTCCGCCGTCGTGACCTCGCCTTCGGCGCCGATGTAGGAAATGAAGCTGCGCTCGGCCGACGCATCGGTCAGCGCCACGCAGATCCCGGTGTCGCGTTCTGCAGGCCTTTGGATGCCGATGCGGATGCCTTCGGCATTCATCGCCTGCCGCGCCAGATCGCCGAACCGACCGTTGCCGTGGCGGCCGAGATAGACCACCGGTAAGCCATTGCGCGCGGCGGCAGCCATCACATTGAAGCCGCCGCCGGCTTCGAAACTGGCGGACTGCGCCAGCACGTCACCGCCAATTTGCGGCAGCGCATCCACGGCCATGACCAGGTCAATGATGACCTGGCCGGTGTGCAACATCTTAGGCATGAGCATTCTCGGATTGCGCAGCGCGGCGATCTCTCGCCCCGCCGAGTACGAAGTAAATGCCGCCAGCGACCACAAACGTCACGATCCAGCCGAGGCCGTTGTGGCCCAGCCACGAGTCGGACAGGAAGCCCTTGAACCAGACATTTTCAGCCGTGGTGCCGATGGTGCTGAAACTGAAGCCCAGCACGATCGCAATCGCCCACGCGCCGAACGCGCGCCACTCGATGCCGCCGCTGTACCAGTAGGCGCTGCTCGGACTGACGTCGAGCAGGTCTTTGGGGCTGTAGTAGTGACGGTGAATCAGGTCGACCACGAAGATCCCGACCCACGCGGTGATCGGCACCGCCAGCAGGGAAATGAAGGTAATGAACGGCCCGTAGAAGCTGTCGGCGATCAGCATGAAGTAGATCGAACCGGCGAAGATCGCCACGATGTCGACCACCACCGCGTACACGCGCTTGACCTTCAAGCCGAGGGTCAGCGTGGTCAAACCGGCGGAGTACACCGACAGGTTGTTCGACAGCAGCAGGCCACCGAATGCGGTGATCAAGTACGGCACGGCCATCCAGGTCGGCAGCATGTCGCGGATCGCCACGATCGGATCAGTCGCCGACGCCAGGTCATTGTTGCCCACCGACAGCAAGCCGCCGAGGGTGATCAGCAGCACCAGCGGAATCCCCGCACCGAACGCCGCCGAAGCCACCAGGCGCACGGCTTTGACGCTGCGATGCTGATAGCGCGACATGTCGGCGCCGGCGTTGGCCCAGCCGATCCCGGTGCCGGCCGCCATGGTGCCGATACCGATGATCATCGCGCTCATCGGCGCCGGCGTGGCGTTGAACACCGCGCTCCAGTCGATGGTCGCGCAGAGGAAGCCGCCGACCAGAATGTTCAGCGCACCGAACACGTAGGTCGCCCACTTCTGGATCACCAGCAAGGTGGCGTGGCCGAGGCCGGACACCGACAGGGTCAGCAGCACGAAAATCGCGATGAAAATCAGGGTCAGCACCGGCGCGCTTTTGGCTTCCACCGGCGAGCCGAACAGGATCGAGCACAACGACAGCAGCACGAACGCGGCGGTGGTGGTGTTGACGGTTTCCCAGCCCAGGCGCGACATCAGCGACACCAGCGTCGGGCCGATATTGCCGCGTACACCGAAGATTGCCCGCGATAAAGTCAGGCTCGGCGCACGACCGCGACGGCCGGCAATCGAGATGATCCCCACCACCGCGAACGAACCGGCAGCGCCGAGGATCGCGACGATGATCGCCTGCCAGATCGCCAGGCCGCGAAACGCAACCAGCGTGGCGCCCAGCGGCAGGCCGAGGATGGAAATGTTGGCAGCGAACCAGACCCAGAACAGTTGCAGCGGATGACCGTTGCACTCACCTTCCGGCACCGGTTCGATGCCCCGGGTTTCCAGTTGCCCGGCGTTTTGCCCGGCGGTCGATGAACTCATGAAAAATGCTCCTGTTTGCCTTTATTGTGGTTGTGGCAATGACGCAGAACGACAAGACATCCCGCCCCTTCCTGGGCCTGTCTGCGCGATCCATTGCGGGTGAATATTCCGGATTTGTGGTGCGCCCATCGCTGGCAAGCCAGCTCCCACAGGGACCGTGCAAACCTCAAGGTTCGCTTTGAACCTGTGGGAGCTGGCTTGCCAGCGATGGCGTCAGTCCAATCAGCGCAAAGCCAACAGCCCTGTCACCAACGGTTCCAGCTCCAGACCATTGACGGCCTTCACCGTCTCGATCATCGGCACCGGCCAGCTCTGCAGGCCCAGGCAGGCCCCGAGCATGGCGCCGAGAATCGCGGCGATGGTGTCGGTGTCGCCACCCAGGCTCGCGGCCATGCACAGCGCATCGAACGGCGTCATTTCACCGACCGCGACCTGCTGCGCGAGGGCGAACGACACTACGACCGATTCCTGCGACGCCACCGAGGTGCCGATCACGTCGTACAGCAGATCCGCGAGCAACACCGGGTCGCTTTCGACACTGATGCTGCGCGCCCAACTGATCCGTGAAGCGATGCGCCCACCGGCCACCCAGTGCCCGTGTGTTTCCGCTTGCTGGGCGATCTGCTGGCCGAGGTTCAGCGCCTCGCCCAGATCCAGACCGTTGATGCCGGCCGAGACCACCGCCGCCACCGCCGCCGCGCTGGAAATCCCCAGGGTGGTGTTGTGAGTGACCTGACAGGCCTGCACCACCGCCGCGATAAAGCGCTCGGGGTCGGCGACATCCGCCGCGATGCCCACCGGGGTGATGCGCATCGCAGCGCCGTTGGTGGTGCCGTAGCGCCCGGCCTCCTCCGGCGAATGGCCGGCGAGGATCATTTCGATCGCACGTTTGGTCGAGGGGCCGAGCAAGTCCTGCGAGCCCTTGGCCTGCATCTCGGCTTCCCATTCGATCAGCCGTTGCGCGAGCACCGCCGGTTCGATCCGGCCGCGCCCTTCGAGCAGCAATTCGCCGACCAGAATCGCCTGTTCGGTGTCATCGGTGATCGAGCCCTTGGGCATGTTCGCGGCAATCGGCTGCGAGGGGCCGGCGTCTTGCAGATCAGTGATCTGGCCGAAGCGCTGCTTGATGGTTTCGCGATTCAGGGATTGGGTCGGCATGCCCAGCGCGTCGCCCAGGGCCAGGCCGTAAAACGCGCCCAGGGCACGGTCGAGGGCGGTCATTTCGATTCTCCAAATTGCAGGTGCAGACGGAAATGCACCGGGTCGAGCAGGCTTTCGACCTGCTCCATAAAGCGGTTTTGCCGGTCGTAGGTGGTGCGCAATGCCCTGAGGAACACCGTGCCCTCCGGACGGCCGAGCAGTTCGGCATCCACGGCGTTGAGCGGTTCGGCACCGATCCACTGATCGCCGCGCTCGCCGATGTAGCCGTAAGCGGCCAGGGTGATGGTCAAGGAGTTATCGATCAAGCCCACTCGCGGCAGGCTTTCCAGGCCTCCGCTGGCAGGCATCAGAGAGCGTTCAAGGGACACCGCCGTGCCATCGTTGGAACGGCGGCGACGTTCGAGAAGAATGAATTGATCGGAGCCGAAACGCGGCAATAGATCCTCGCGGGTCACGGCTTCCAGGCGCAGCACATCGGTATTGATCAGCGCCCCGCTGTCGGCCAGGGCCTGGGCCCAGCCGCTGCGCTGATCGAGCGCCACGCCGTCAAACGTGACGATGGAACCGACCCCGCTTTGCGTAGCGATGTAATTGCGCCGCTTCAGTTCAGCCAGGGCTTCGCGCAACGTGCCTCGGCTGACGTTGAATTCCTGAGCCAACTGATGCTCGCCGGGCAACAGAAAGCCGTCCTCCATGAGGCCGCTTTCGATGCGTCGGACGAGCTCGTCGACCACCCGTTGTTTCTTGTCAAATCGTACCTGTCTAATCATGTACAAAGTGATAACCGAAACGGGCTGGAGCGGGCAAGGGAAATTTTGGGTTGGTGACAGAAGGCGAGGAAAATCAAAAGCACCCTCACCCTAACCCTCTCCCGGAGGGAGAGGGGACTGACCGAGCTGTATCACGCTCTACATCAACCTGAAAAACCCAGTCGATTATGGATTCAGCAATACACTTTCAGGTCGATGTATCTCTGAAGCATCCCCCAATTAGTCCCCTCTCCCTCCGGGAGAGGGTTAGGGTGAGGGAGCTCTTGATCTTAGCGTTGCTTGAGACGGTCGATAACCACAGCCAACAGCAGAATCGACCCACGAATCACATACTGATAAAACGTGTCGATATTCTTCAGGTTCATCGCATTTTCGATAATCGCCAGAATCAAGACCCCGGCAATCACATGCCGGATCATCCCGATCCCGCCACTCAGCGACACCCCGCCCAGCACGCAGGCCGAAATCACCGTCAGCTCAAAACCCTGGCCAATCATCGGCTGACCCGAAGTCATCCGCGACGCCAGAATCACCCCCGCCAGTGCCCCAATCACCCCATGCACCGCGAAGATGATGATCTTCGTGCGATCGACATTCACCCCCGCCAGCAACGCCGCCTCCTGGTTTCCGCCGATGGCCATGGTGTTGCGCCCGTAGGTCGTGTAGTTCAGCAGCCAACCGAAAAACAGGAAGCAGACGATGGTGATCAGGATCGGCACCGGCACACCGAACAACTGGCCGTTACCGAACACGAAAAACGATTCCTGGGACACGCCCACTGCTTTGCCGTTGGCAAAAATGTAGGCCAGGCCTCGGACGATCTGCATGGTCGCCAGCGTCGTGATCAACGCGTTGACCCGCAACTTGGCGATCACGATGCCGTTGATCAACCCGACGATCAGCCCCATCACCAGCGCAGCGCTGACACCAAGAAACACGCTGTTGGTGTCGCGCATCACCACCGCCGCCACCACCCCGGCGCAGGCGATTACCGAGCCTACCGACAAGTCGAAATGCCCCGACGCCAGGCAATACAACATGGTGCACGCGGCAATCCCGGTGGTGGAAATCGCCAGGCCCAGGCCACGCATGTTCAGCGGCGAGAGGAAGTTGTCGATCAGCAAGGTGCAGGCGACAAAAATGCCCACCGCCGCCAGCAGCATCACCCAGTCGTCGAGGAAGCGCCGCATATCCAGAGGTTTGCGCTCGGTCGGCAGGGTTTCGTTTTGGGTTGTCATCATAGTCACCTCTCAGTTCGCCACGCCGTCAGCGCGGTGGCGCGGCAAAGCCAGTTGCAGCAGGTTGGATTCGTTGGCCTGGTCGCGGCTGACTTCGCCACGCAAGGCGCCCTCGCACAGCACCAGAATGCGGTCGGAAATACCCATCACTTCCATCAGATCGCTGGACACCACAATCACCGAAATACCGTCGGCGGCCAGGTTATGGATGATCTGGTAGATCTCGGCCTTGGCGCCGATGTCGATACCCCGGGTCGGTTCGTCGAGCAGCAGGACTTTCATCGGCATCGACAGCCAGCGGCCGAGAATGGCTTTCTGCTGATTGCCGCCGGACAGGAATTTGATCTGTTGCCCGGCGTGGGGCGTTTTCACTTTCAGGGCCTTGATCTGTTTCTCGGCGTTGCCCTTTTCCCAGATCCCGCGCAGCAGGCAACCGAGCCCGGAATGCGCACCGCGCGCACTGATGTTGATGTTCTCGGCGACACTGGCGAGCGGAATGATGCCTTCCTTCTTGCGGTCCTCCGGGCACAGCAGAATCCCGGCGGCAATCGCATCGCGGGGCGAACGCAGCTTCAGTTCATGGCCGCGCAATTCCAGGCGTCCGGCGGTGTTGCGTTCGAGACCGCTGAGCAGCCGGAACAGCTCCGTGCGCCCTGCCCCGACCAGCCCGAACAGGCCCAGAATCTCGCCCTTGTGCGCATCGAAACTGATCGGCTCGCGCAGGCCCGGGCCGAGCAAGCCATCGACTCTCAGCGCCACGGCACCGCGCGGGCGACCGCGATAATCGTAGATGTCCTGAATGTCGCGCCCGACCATGCAGGTCACCAGTTGATCGTGGGTCAACTGGCTCATGTCGTCGAAGGTGCGCACGTAGCGACCGTCCTTGAACACCGTCACCGCGTCGCAGATGCGGAACACTTCTTCCATGCGATGGGAGACGTAGAGCACGACTTTGCCCTCGTCGCGCAGTCGGCCGATGATCGCCATCAAGCGGTCGATTTCCCGCGCCGAGAGGCTGCTGGTCGGTTCGTCAAAAGCAATCACATGCGCGCCACGGGACAACGCCTTGGCGATTTCCACCAGTTGCCGCTGGCCGAGGGACAAGCGTCCGACCTTGGTCTGCGGGTCGATTTCATCGGCCAGGCCTTTAAGGCAAGCCAAGGCTTGCTGGCGCAGCGCACCACGATTGATCAAGCCGAAACTGGCCGGCAGATGACCGAGAAACAGGTTCTCGGCCACAGTCATTTCCGGCACCAGATGCAGCTCCTGGTGAATCACCGCCACGCCGCTGCCGATGCTGTCGGCAGTGGACTTGAAGGCCATCGTCCGCTCGCCGATCTGCAGCTCGCCGCTGCTCGGGATGTAGGCACCGCCGAGGATCTTCAGCAAGGTCGATTTGCCGGCGCCGTTCTCGCCCATCAAGGCGTGAACCTGTCCGGGGTGAGCGACGAAACTGATGCCGTCCAGCGCCTTCACGCCCGGGAAGGTCTTGCCGATCCCGTTGAAACGCAGGCTGCCGCTGGCGCTGTGTTCTTGTGTCTGTACTTGCGCGTGCATTTAAGCCACCTCATCACACCGTTCAAGCGGCCCGGCTGGCCGGGCCGCCGCTGCCGTCAGTTCCACAGACCGATCTTCTCCAGCTCCTGCTTGAAGTTGTCGCGGGTGATCAGGGTGACGTCGTCCATTGCGGTGTACTTCGGCGGTTCTTTGCCGGTGGTGACCCACTCGTACATCATCTCGGCGGTCTTGTAGCCTTCGATGTGCGGGCTCGGCAGCATCGAACCGTAGAAGCCGCTGTTGGGCTTTTTCAGCTCGCCGATCGCGTCGGTGCCGTTGATGCCGATGCCGATCACGTTGGCCGCGGCAAAACCGGCGGCTTCAGTGGCGCGCACGCCGCCCAGCACAGTGTTGTCGTTCATGCCGCCGATGATCAGGTTCTTCGCCGCACTCGGCAGCTTGACCAGCGCCGAGTTGGTGGCGTCCATGCTGCCCGGTACGTCGAGGGTTTTCAGAGCGGCGGTCAGAATGTGCTCTTTCGGCATGCCGGCATCTTCGAGGGCCTTCATCGAGCCGTCGGTGCGCTTCTTGCCGGTGTCGAGTTCGTTGTAGGTGTTGACCACCGCGTAGGTGTCTTTCCAGTCCCAGTTACGCTTTTTCGCCTCGGCGGCCATGGCGGCACCCTGCTTCTGGCCGACTTCGAAGGCGGCCATGCCGAGGTACGGCACGTCTTCCATGAACTTGCCATTGGCGTCGACGAAGCGGTCGTCGACGGCAATCACTTTCAGGTCATTGAGTTTGGCCTTGGCCATGATCGCCGGGCCGAGGGAGACGTCCGGCGGGCAGATGACGAAGCCCTTGGCGCCGTTGGCCGCAAGGCTGTCGATAGCGGATAGGGTTTTCTCGCCGTCCGGCACGGCGATCTTGATCAGCTCGAAGCCTTTGTCCTTGGCAGCTTTCTCGGCGAAGGCCCATTCAGTCTGGAACCACGGCTCTTCGGCCTGCTTGACCAGAAACCCGATCTTCACCGGATCGGCGGCCAGCAGCGAACTGCTCAGGCTGAACGCAGTGACCGCCAGCGCGGTACTGCACAGGGTACGAATCCCGAAACGACGTTTCATAAGCAGACTCCTTGTTATTTTTCTTGAGCGTTATTTGAAAAACGTTAAAGCGTTCGAAGCGTTTCCTGCTAATCATGACGACAATAGTCATATCGTATGATGATTGGATTTCAGGCGTACCTTTCCACCTGAAACTCGCTTTTGTCAGTCGTGGTACATGACCGAGCGACCACCATCGATAGTGATGCACGAGGCGTTGATGAACGGCGCTTCATCACTGGCCAGGAATACAGCAGTCATTGCCACTTCGATCGGTTGGCCGATGCGTTTCGGTGGGTGCAGATCGAAGGCGCGCTGACGTTCGGCGTGTGGGTCGGCGAAGCCGTTCCAGTAATCGACGTTGAGCTGGGTTTCGATGTAGCCCGGGGCGATGGCGTTGACGCGAATGCCTTTCGGCGCGTACTCGATGCCCAGCGCGCGGGTCAGCCCGAGCAGGCCATGCTTGGCCACCGGGTACGGGAAGCAGCCGGGAATGATGTTCGTCGAATGGGTCGAGGCGATGTTGATGATGCTGCCGATACCCTGTTCGATCATCTGCGGCAGCACGGCCTTGCAGCCATACCAGGCGCCGTCGAGGTCGATGGCGAAGCAGCGTTTCCAGTCTTCTTCGGTCATTTCCAGCGGATCGCGGAACACGTTGACACCGGCGCAGTTGACCAGCACATCGATGCGACCGTGCAGCTCGATGGCCAGTTTGGCCATGGCGTGCAGATCCTGCTGACGCGATACATCGGCCTTGATCGCCTGCACATCGGCGCCCTGCTCGCGCCAGTGGGCGGCGACTTTCTCGACCTTTTCGGCCTGGATATCGCTGATCACCAGTTTGGCCTGCTGCGAGGCGAAGGTCGCGACGATTGCTTCGCCGATGCCTTGAGCGGCACCGGTCAGCAGCACAACCTTGTTTTTCAGGCGCTCACCTTTCGGTGGCTCGGGCACCGGTGGCAGGGACAGAGGTTCAGCCATGAATCAGGACTCCTGTTCGAAAGCATAAAAAAACCGGGCATCTGACGATGTCCGGTCTGGAAGGCTTGTGGAACAAAACAGGCGCGCGCACGCCGCAGTACCGAAACGGCCCGAAGCGCTGACTCCGCTGTGGAGTGCGATGAAAATTCGCTGCATCACTTCACCTGTTTTGTTCTTTTTAAGTGTGAGTGCGTGTTACTGCTGGAGCCGACTATAAACCCGACCGCCAAATAATCTCAATATATAATTTTGCATCCCATATTTTGGGATTTAACCAGCGAATCGCGTACAGAGCTTTCCGGCGACGTCCACTCGCAAAGACAGAAGGGCGCCGTCCAGCGGGTGATTCAGCGGACTTTTAGCGCTGGTGATGTACAGGGTTTTCAGGTCGGCACCGCCGAACACGCAACTGGTCGGGCGGCTGATCGGCAGCTCGATCCTGCGGTCGATCTGGCCATCCGGTGTAAGGCGCAGCAGGCAGCTGCCGTCCCAGCGGGCGTTCCACACGTAGCCTTCGGCGTCCATCGCCGAACCGTCCGGGCCACCGTGCTGATCGGCGCTGTACCAAGGCTGGGCAGTGTCGAGGTTGCCGTCGGTGTGAATGAAATAGCGGTACAAGGTGCTGTCGAGGCTGTCGCCGAACAGCAGCGTGGTGCCGTCGTCGCTCCAGAGCAGCGTGTTGGGAATGCCCAGCCCCCGTAACAAGGGTGTGACCCTTTTATCCGGATCAATCCGGAACAGCCCGCCGGAACGACGGATGATCGGCAGATCCTCGCCCTGCCCGCCAATGTTGTTTTGCATGGTGCCGAGCCACAAACGGCCCTGGCCATCACAACGTGCTTCGTTGGCGCGATTGCCCGGTTGCGGATCGGCGACGCAGAACAGCGTCAGTCGCGGCTCGAGTCCGGGGGAATCGAGATCGAGCCGGTAGACGCCGCTGCTCAGGGTCACCAGTGCGTCGCCGCTGGCGCAGGGAATGAACGCCGAGACGTGCTCCGGCATCTGCCAGATCTGCACGTTCTGCCCGATCAGCCGCAGCGCCTGCCTGCCGGCAATGTCGACCCAGTACAGTGCCTGGGTCGGTGCGTCCCAGAACGGGCCCTCGCCCAGTTGCGCCCGATGCTCTGTCACCGCAGTCCACGTCATGCAACCTCCTGTCTTGTTGTTTTTGTCAGCTGGCTTTCTTGTCGGCCATCACCTGCGGGTAAAACCGCTTGATGGCCAGGTCGGCATTGTCGATCAGGGTCATGCAGGCCCACACCCCGCGCGCGGCATCGCGGGCGGCGATGGCGTCGGCCATGTCTTTGTGGATGGGTAAGGTGCGGCGCAATTCGTCGGGGTCGGCTGCGGACACTTCGAAGGACACGGCAAGCAGCGCGCCGAGGGCCGGCACCATTTGCTCGATGAATTGATTGTGGCTGGCGGCGAGAATGCATTCGTGGAAGAACTGGTCGGCGCGGTTGTAATCGATGCCGCTGTCCACGGCCCGTTCCAGCGCGTTGTAAGCCTGCTGCACGGCTTGCACCTGTTCGACGGTCGCCCGCTCGCAGGCCCAGCGCACCGCCATCGGTTCGATGGTGCGGCGCAGATCGAGCAGGTCATCGACGAAGTTTTCCGGCAGGCCGCTGCGCGACAGCCAGCCCACGACTTGCGGATCGAACAGGTTCCAGCGCTTGATCGGCAACACTCGCGTACCGACTTTCGGCCCGACTTCGAGCATGCCTTTGGCGACCAGAGTCTTGATGGCTTCGCGGATCACGGTGCGACTGACCCCGAGCTGCTCGCCCAGATCGGCCTCGACCTTGATTGCCTGCCCCGGTTTCACCTGGCCGGCAGCAATCCAGGCGCCCAGCCAGTCAACCGTTGATGCGTGAAAACTGCTCGACATGGAAACCCCGAAGCCGTTCGCTGTGGGTGCCTACGCTAATCATCATATGATTGAGAGTCAACGACAAAAAAACGCAGCCTGCTTTCACAGACTGCGGTTTGTCTTAAGGTTCGAGGCCGATGCGGAAGAACTCGCCGCCACTCCAGACGCCCAGCCAACGCTGCCCATCGATTTCACGGCTGACTGCCAGCTCGACCAATTGGTAGAACACGTTGCGGTGAATCAGCGCTTCGAGGTTGGTGCGCACATGCACGTAAGGCGCAGGTTCTTGAGTGACCGGGTCGATCTCGACGCGGATCAGATGTTCCGCGCCGGCCTCGGTGGTTTCATCGACATTGGTGGTAAAGCGCAGCACTTGCGCCTCACCCTCGCCTTCCACCTCGACGGCAATCGCCACGAATGGCGCGTCATCGACCTTGATTCCGACTTTCTCCACTGGAGTAATCAGAAAGTAATCATCGCCGTCGCGGCGGATGATCGTGGAGAACAGCTTGACCATCGGCTTGCGCCCGATCGGCGTGCCCAGGTAGTACCAGGTGCCGTCGCGGGCGATGCGCATGTCGATATCGCCGCAGAAATCCGGGTTCCACAAGTGCACCGGCGGCAAGCCTTTGGTTTTGGGGATTTGCCCCAGCAGGTCATTGGCTTTTTGCGGGCCACTCATGGCGTACTCCTTGAATTACTGGTCCCCGACGCCCAACAGGCTGCGCGCGTACTGCGCCAGCGGTGGGCCGATCAGGTCTTCGGGCTTGTTGTCGTGGAACGTCAGTAAACCGCCACGACTCTTGATCCGTGCAGTATCAATCAAATACTGGGTGCTGGTCTCGATCAACATGATCTGAATCACGCCGCCGTCGATACCGAGGCGATCCACGGCTTCCTGATCCAGCCACTCATCGGAGTTGCCGATGCGGTCGTCAGCCTTGGCGAAACGGGTGTACAGCAGGTAGTGGGCACCGGCGTCGCGGGCTTCGCCCATCGCTTGGTCGAGGCCTTCCGGCGCTCGGGCGCGGCGGACCATCGGGAAGTATTCGACGAAGCCTTTGAAGGCCTCTTCGGCGACGACATTGGGACGCGGGTAAGAACCACCCGGCGGCGCGAACGAGCCTTGTGCGATGTAGATAAACGAATCCGGCTGAATGCGGAAATTGTTTACGCGACGGCTGTCGCTGTGATCCAGCAGCCCAGCGTCGCTCATCTGGTAGCGAGTCCCTTCGGCCATGTCACTGACAGTCATACAGCCGCCCAGCGCCAAAACGGCCAGCAGCAAAACCAGGCTACGCATCCTAATCCTCCAGAAGCCGGTGACGGAAAACCGGCGAATGGCCGTAGGATGCAGCTTTTGCGCCAGTCCTTGGAAATGTGCAGGTATCCGCTTTGAAATAAGACTTTGTGGCTAAACCGGGCTCAGCCGCCGATGATCTTCATGACGGTCGCGCCGCCGGAGAACGCGACTTCCTGCTTGTCACCCAGCGCCTTGACCAGCAGTCGCTGCAACGCTGGCAGCGCCTCATGACGCGGCTTGTCGAGCAGGTCACCGACGTAGTGGCGGTTGCTCGACGACAGGCAGCCATGCAGCCATCCGGTGGACGACAGACGCAGGCGCGAGCAGGTTCGGCAGAACGGCACACTCTCGTTGGCGATCACGCCGAAGTTGCCCCGACCGGGAATCGCATAGCGAACCGCCGTGGCGTCCACCGGCGCGTCGGTTTGCGCGTACTCGTAATGTTCACCGATCAGGCTCAGCAGCTGTTGCAAGCTGACGAACTGTTGCAGGAAGGCGTTGGAATCGGTGGCCAGGTGGCCCATGCGCATCAGTTCGATGAAGCGCAGCTCAAAGCCGCGCTCGAGGCAGTAATCGAGCAGCGGCATCACTTGGTCGAGGTTTTGCCCGCGCAACGGCACCATGTTGACCTTGATCTTCATCCCCGCCGCTGCCGCCTGATCCATGCCATCCAGCACGGTGGCCAGATCGCCGCCACGGGCAATGCTGCGGAACGCGCCGGCGTCCAGGGTATCGAGGGAAACGTTGAGGCGTCGCAGGCCGGCATCGACCAGCAGCGGAAGTTTTTTCGCCAGAAGTTGACCGTTGGTGGTCAGGCTGATGTCTTCCAGACCCATCTTGCCGACGGCGCTCATGAAAGATTCGAGTTTGGGACTGACCAGCGGCTCGCCACCAGTGATGCGCAGGCGCTCGATGCCGGCGGCTTCGATCAGATAAGCCACGCCACGTGCCATGGCCTCGGCCGACAGTTCATCCTGCGCAGCCACCAGCCGCTTGCCGTTGGGCACGCAGTAGGTACAGGCGTAATTGCAGGCTGAAGTCAGACTGATCCGCAAATTGCGAAAACGCCTGCCTTGACGGTCAACGATCATGAAGCACTCCGGCGATGGAAAATCGAGCGGCTAAAACTTGACTCACAATTCAAGTTTTAGCAAGCCCTATGCCTGAGTATATTCCTGCGGTACTGCGCCATGTAGCGAAAAACACGGCGCATAAGGCAACTGAATGATTCAGCTGCTCGGCGTTTCAGGGTCGCGCTTGCGCTTGTTGCCCATGCGCACGCCGATGTCCATCAGGAACTGGAAGAAACCTTCCTGATCTTCCAGCACATTGCTCCAGAACGGCGAGTGATACAGCGCCACCGCGCCGTGCACCAGCGCCCAGGATGCGCAGTAGTGGAAGTACGGCGGCACGTCTTCGAGCTTGCCTTCGCTGATGCGGCCCTTGATGAGCAGCGTCAGGCGTTCGAAGTTCGAGGCACGGATCTTGTGCAGCTCCTCGACCATCTCAGGCACCTGATTACCCTTGACCACCTTCTCTTCCAGGCGATCGAACAGGCGATAGCGCTGCGGGTCGCGCATGCGGAATTCAAAGTAGGCACGGGACAGCGCTTCCTTGTCCTTGTCGACATCGGCCGAATGCAACAGCTCGTTCAAGTCGCGCTCGTAATCGAGCATCAGGCGCAGATAGATTTCGGCCTTGGACTTGAAGTGCTTGTAGATCGTGCCTTTGCCGATACCCACGGCATCAGCAATCATCTCGACGGTGACACTGTCTTCACCTTGTTCGAGGAACAGCTTGAGCGCGGTATCGAGAATTTCTTGCTCGCGGCGACGAAACTCACGGACCTTACGAGGTTCTTTGTGCATAAGAAAAGGTCTGTAGGGGTCAAAATTCGAAGCCGCGTATTATGCCTAACTTGCGCAAAAATGCACGGATCATCCGACCATATCTGTGTTTCTTGTTCATTTCACGAACGTTTCGGGGGGAATGAGAACATAACCGAAGCGAACGTATTCCAAATTTGTTTAAAAACCCCGGCCGGCCAACTGGACTCGGCGCCAGACTGATCAATACTTGAACTGTCGGGCGACATCTCCCCCAAGTGTCGCGCCGGTAAAGGTACCAAGGGACCGCGTGCCTTTGTTTTACTCCTAATGGTCTTAACCCGGATTCACCCCCCAGAACCCGGGTTTTTTTTGCCTGCGATTCAGGCTTTTACATTCGCCAGCGGGAACAGTCGCTTGAAGTTCTCGGTGGTCTGCTCGGCAAAGCGCTCGTAGTTCTCGCCGCGCAGCATCGCCAGAAACTCTGCCACTTCCCGCACGTATTGCGGCAGGTTCGGTTTGCCGCGATACGGGATCGGCGCCAGGTAAGGCGAATCGGTTTCCACCAGCAGGCGATCGGCCGGAACCTTGCTCGCCACATCGCGCAGCGCATCGGCATTGCGGAAGGTGACGATGCCCGACAGGGAAATGTAATAACCCATGTCCAGCGCTGCCTTGGCCATATCCCAGTCTTCGGTGAAGCAATGCAGCACGCCGGCCTGGGGCAACGCGGCTTCGCGCAACAGCTCGAGCGTGTCGGCACGGGCGCCACGAGTGTGGATGATCACCGGTTTGCCGGTCTGCTGCGCGGCTTGCAGGTGCAGACGGAACGATTCCTGCTGCAGCTCTGCCGCTTCCGGCTCGTAGTGGTAGTCCAGACCGGTTTCGCCGATCGCCACCACTTTCGGGTGATTGAGCTCGTGCAGCAGCCAGTCCAGCGCCGGCGCCGCGCCCGGCTGCACATCCAGCGGATGCACGCCGACCGAACAATCGACGTCGTCGTAACGCTCGGCCAGGGCTTTGACATCGGCCGCGTTGTCGGCGCTGACGCCGATGCACAGGAAGTGCCCGACTCCGCGCTGGCGGGCCGCATCCAGGGCGGCATCCAGAGAACCGTCGTGAACGGCGAGGTCGAGGCGATCAAGGTGACAATGGGAATCTACGAGCATAAAAAGGACTGCAACTTACATCGTATGAGTGGGACGGTCGGATTTCAGCGCTCCGGCCAGATGAGTTTCGATGCGACTGCGCGCGGTGTTGTCGCCATCATTGAATTGCACGCCGACTCCGGCTGCGCGATTGCCCTGGGCGCCTTTGGGGGTGATCCAGGCCACTTTGCCGGCCACCGGAATCTTCTCTGCCTCGTCCATCAGGTTCAGCAGCATGAACACCTCGTCGCCCAACCTGTAGCTCTTGTTGGTCGGGATGAACAGGCCGCCGTTCTTGATGAACGGCATGTAGGCGGCGTAAAGGACCGACTTGTCCTTGATGGTCAGGGACAAAATGCCGTTGCGCGGCCCCGGACTGACAGGTTCATTCATGTTGACCTCCACTGCTGATCTTCAGAGTCTAGGTACACATTCTTATCTTTGACCAGGCAAGCTCGCCCATTGCACCAGCAATGCTTCCAGCAGTAACGCCGGATTGAGGTTGGCCTTGCTCAGGACTTTCTGGCGCTGGGCGAGAATCCAGTCCTGAATATCGAGCACTTTAGCCTGGGCACTTTTCTGCGCCAGATACTGCACGACCTTGCGCATGTCGGTCAGGCCGAGGCCTGCTTCATCCTGAGTCAATTGGTAGCGCAGGATCAGGCTCGACCAGTCGCAGAACCAGTCGAACAGACGCAGCATCGGAATGCTTTTCCACTCCTCGGCCAGTTGCGTCGGCGATTGCTGCTGCTTGAGCAGCTTCTTCACGCCTTCCACCACCTGCGCGCGCTGCTCGCGCACGCCCTGCCCCTGCAACGTGACAGCGGCCAACGGCGAGCCGGCGGCCAGGGTCAACAGTTCGACCCGTTCGTCTTCGGAACATTCCGGCAGTGCCTGAGCCAGCCACTGCAGACTCATGGATTCGCTCGGCAGCGGACAGGCCTGCTGCACGCAGCGGCTCTTGATGGTCGGCAACAACCGGCTCGGTTGGTGGCTGACCAGCAACAGCACGGTATCGCCGGACGGCTCTTCCAGGCTCTTGAGCAAAGCGTTGGCGGCGTTGATGTTCATCGACTCCACCGGCTCGATCAGCACCACCTTGCGACCGCCCAGTTGCGCGGTCTGCACCACGAAACTGACCAGATCGCGCACCTGGTCGACCTTGATCGCCTTGTCCGCTTCTTCGGGCTCAAGAATGTAATTGTCCGGGTGGCTGCCGGCCTTGAGCAGCAAGCAGGATTTGCACTCGCCGCAGGCTTCAGGCGTTGGACGCTGGCACAGCAGGCTGGCCATCAGCCGCTCGGCCAGCGCGCGCTTGCCGATCCCGGCCGGCCCGTGCAGCAGATACGCGTGAGCGTGCTGAGCGCGACCGGCCAGTTGCTGCCAGAGGCTGTCCTGCCACGGATAGGCCTCAGCCACGGCTCAACTCCAGCAAGTTCGGAATCAGGGTATCCAGCGATTGTTGAACCTTGGCCAGCGGCTGACCGGCGTCGATCCGCACGTAACGCGCCGGATCAGCTTCGGCGCGCTTGAGGAATGCACTGCGCACGGCCTCGAAAAACTCACGGCCCTCCAGCTCGAAACGATCCAGACGACCCCGAGCGCTGGCGCGAGCGAGGCCGATTTCCACCGGCAGATCGAAAATCAGCGTCAGGTCGGGACGCAGGTCGCCCTGCACGAAAGTCTCCAGCGCCGCGATGCGCTCCAGCGACAAGCCGCGACCACCGCCCTGATAGGCGTAAGTCGAATCGGTGAAACGGTCACACAACACCACCGCACCACGGGCCAGCGCCGGGCGAATGACTTCAGCCAGATGCTGGGCACGGGCGGCGAACACCAGCAGCAGCTCGGTGTCCGGGTTCATCACTTCGTCGACCGGGGCCAGCAACACCTCACGAATGCGCTCGGCCAGCGGCGTACCGCCGGGCTCGCGGGTCAGCACCACTTCGATACCGGCGGCGCGCAGGCGCTCGGCGAGGTATTCGCGGTTGGTGCTTTTGCCGGCGCCTTCCGGGCCTTCCAGGGTAATAAACAAGCCAGTCACAGGCAGTCCTTAATCAAAGTCATTGCGTGTTTTGGGGAGAGGAGGCTTCCGATTCCTGCGTCCGCGCAGGCGCTTGAGCAGGTGGCTGCGGCGACGATTCCGGTGCGGTATCGGGTGAGGCGGCAGGTATCGCCTCCCCGGCTGCCGGAGCGGCTTCGGGCGCGTTCGTCGGCGCCGGGCTCGAGCGGTAATCCGCGCGTCGCTTGAGCTGGTACTCGCGCACCGCGTTGTTGTGCGCGTCCAGATCATCGGAGAACACGTGGCTGCCATCGCCCCGGGCAACGAAGTAGAGGCTGGTGCCATCCACCGGATTGAGTGCGGCGTGAATGGCTTCACGCCCGACCATGGCGATCGGCGTCGGCGGCAGCCCCGGAATCATGTACGTGTTGTAAGGCGTGGCTTCCTTGAGATGGGCGCGGGTCAGTTTGCCGGTGTAGCGGTCGCCCAGGCCGTAGATCACCGTCGGATCGGTCTGCAACTGCATGCCCAGCGCCATACGCCGCACGAAGACGCCGGCAATCTGGCCACGCTCCTGAGGCACGCCGGTTTCCTTTTCTACCAACGACGCCATGATCAGGGCCTGATAGGGCTCGGTGTAAGGCACGTCGGCGGAGCGTTTTTCCCACTCCTTGGCCAGCACTTCGTCGAGGCGGTCGAAGGCCTTTTTCAGCAGTTCGGTATCGGTCACACCGCGCACGAAGCGGTAGGTGTCAGGGAAGAAGCGGCCTTCAGGGAACAGGCCCTTGTGACCGATTCTGGCCATGACCTCGCTGTCACTCAGACCATTGAGGGTCTGCTCGATCTTTTCATCCTTGGCCAGCGCTGCGCGCACTTGATGGAAATTCCAGCCCTCGACCAGGGTCAGGCTGTACTGAACCACATCGCCGCGCTTCCAGAGGTCAATCAGGCCGTTGACGGTCATGCCCGGCTGCATGCGGTATTCACCACTGTGAATCGGCGTACCGGCCAGATTGAAACGCCAATAGACCCGCAGCCAGAACGCGTCCTTGATGACGCCATCGGCTTCAAGTCCAAGAAAAGTACGGGTCGGGGTGGATCCCTTGGGCACATCCAGCAGTTCTTCCTGCGTGATGTTCAGGGGCTGCTCCAGTGCCGAATGAATCTTCCAGGCGCTGGCGCCCAACAGCAGCCCTGCCAGAACCAGTCCGGTTTCCAGCAGCAGCAAAAGTTTACGTCTCACGAATCAGGCATCCAGTAGCGCGCGGGCAATGGTTTGCAGTTTACGGGTGAGCGGGCCAACCGGCCAGCTCAGAGCAGCACAGGCGCGTACCGGCCAGACGCCATACACGCTGTTGCAGACAAAGACTTCATCAGCCCATTGCAGCTGTTCGAGGGGGATGTCGGTGATTTGCACGGGGATGCCCAGAGACTCGGCCTGAAACAATATTTCTGCGCGCATCACACCGGCCACGCCGCAGCGTTTCAGGTCCGCCGTGATCAGCGCACCGTCACGCACCAGGAACAGATTGCTGAACACACCTTCGATCACCCGACCGGCCTGGTCGAGCATCAATCCTTCGGCATGCTCACTGTCCTGCCATTCGGCGCGGGCAATGACCTGCTCCAGTCGATTGAGGTGTTTGAGCCCGGCAAGCAACGGCTGAATCGACAAACGCGTGCTGCACGGGAAAAGGCGAATGCCCTGCTCGGCGTGGGCAGCCGGGTAAGCGGCGGGAGGATTGCCTTGCAGAATGCGCCGACCCTGCGCCGAAGGATCCGGCGCATAACCGCGCAATCCGTCGCCACGGGTGAGGATGAGTTTGAGCACGCCCTCGCCCATCGCGGCAGCATAGGATTGCAGCTCATGGCGAATCAGCTCGATGTCCGTCGCGATGGCCAGACGCATACAGCCGTCGGCCAGACGCGTCAGATGCCGATCCAGCAGCAACGGCTGGCCACCTCGCACGACGATGGTTTCGAACAGACCGTCGCCGTAAGCCAGGCCGCGATCTTTCAGCGACAGAGCGTCAGCCGGCAGACCGTCGACCCAGCAGTCCATCAGCCGGCGAACCGACGGAACGCCAACGTACCGTTGGTGCCGCCAAATCCGAACGAGTTGGACAGCACGACATCGATGTCCATGTTGCGCGCGGTATGCGGCACGAAATCGAGGTCGCAGCCTTCGTCCGGCTCATCAAGGTTGATGGTCGGCGGCGCCACCTGGCTGTTGATCGCCAGCACGCTGAAGATCGCCTCGACCGCGCCCGCCGCACCCAGCAGGTGACCGGTCATGGACTTGGTGGAGCTGACTGCCAGCTTGTAAGCGTGATCACCGAACACCGACTTGATCGCGTTGGCTTCAGCGAGGTCGCCGGCCGGGGTCGAAGTGCCGTGGGCGTTGATGTATTGCACTTGATCGACGTTGATCTTCGCATCGCGCAGCGCGTTGGTGATGCAGCGTGCAGCACCGGCGCCGTCGGCGGGTGGCGAAGTCATGTGGAAGGCGTCGCCACTGGTGCCGAAGCCGATCAGCTCGGCGTAGATGGTCGCGCCACGGGCCTTGGCGTGCTCGAGCTCTTCAAGCACCAGGGCGCCGGCGCCGTCGGACAGCACGAAGCCGTCACGGCCCTTGTCCCACGGACGGCTGGCGCGGGTCGGCTCGTCGTTGCGGGTCGACAGCGCACGGGAAGCGCCGAAGCCGCCCATGCCCAGACCGCACGCGGCCATCTCGGCACCGCCGGCAATCATCACGTCGGCTTCGTCGTACATGATGTTGCGCGCCGCCATGCCGATGCAGTGCGTACCGGTGGTACACGCTGTGGCGATGGCGTAGTTAGGACCCTGTGCACCCAGATGGATGGACAGGAAACCGGAAATCATATTGATGATCGAGCCAGGCACAAAGAACGGAGAAATCCGACGCGGGCCGGTTTCGTGCAGGGTGCGGCTGGTTTCTTCGATGTTGGTCAGACCGCCGATACCCGAACCCATGGCTACGCCGATGCGTTCACGGTTGGCATCGGTGACTTCCAGACCGGCATTGCGTACGGCTTGAAAGCCGGCCGCCAGACCGTACTGAATGAACAGGTCGAGCTTGCGCGCTTCCTTGACCGACAGGTATTCCTCGACATTGAAGCCCTTTACCGAGCCGCCAAAGCGGGTGGAATAGGCAGAAAGGTCGGTGTGTTCGATCAGACCAATGCCACTGCGGCCAGCCAGAATGCCCTGCCAACTGCTCGGCACATCCGTGCCCAGTGGCGACAACATACCCATACCGGTGACTACGACGCGTCTACGCGACACAGCACTCTCCTTTTTCATATGACGACTTTGCATCAGGCCTAAAGAAAAAACCGCACGCCATGATGGCAGTGCGGTTTTTCCATGACAGCAAGCAACGATTACAAACTATTACGCCTGGTGGCTAGTAACGTATTTGATTGCAGCTTCTACAGTAGTGATCTTCTCAGCTTCTTCGTCAGGGATTTCGGTCTCGAATTCCTCTTCCAGAGCCATCACCAGCTCAACGGTGTCAAGGGAGTCGGCACCCAGGTCTTCTACGAAGGAAGCAGTGTTTACCACTTCTTCTTCTTTAACACCCAGTTGCTCGGCAACGATTTTCTTGACGCGCTCTTCGATGGTGCTCATACCTTGTTTTCACTCCTAATGGACAAATTCAGGCAGCTGGCCAGTGGGTAAGTGTATAGAAAGACTTTTCAGCTTTTCAACTGAAAGCTTCACTCCTCAAACCCTGCGGCCCTCTGCCTATAAATAGATTGCAGCTTTATAACGGATTTTAGACAGCTCGTATGACATTTTTTTGAAGCAATCCGTCACATTTGAATTACATGTACATCCCGCCGTTAACCGGGATTGTAGCTCCGGTCACGTATGCCGCACCGTCGGACGCAAGAAAAGCGACCACAGACGCGATCTCTTGAGCTTGTCCCAGACGGCCCAGCGGAATCTGCGTCTGCAAGGCTTCACGCTGTGCTTCAGGCAGCTCGCGAGTCATATCGGTGTCGATGAACCCTGGGGTTACCGAGTTGACCGTAATCGAACGCGAACCGACTTCACGCGCCATGGCACGGCTGAAACCTTCCAGACCGGCCTTGGCGGCTGCATAGTTTACTTGGCCAGCGTTGCCCATGGCACCCACCACCGAGCCAATACTGATAATTCGGCCCCAACGCGCCTTGGTCATGCCGCGCAGAACGCCCTTGGACAGGCGATACAGACTGTTCAGGTTGGTATCGATCACGTCGTACCACTCGTCGTCTTTCATGCGCATCATCAGATTATCGCGGGTGATGCCGGCATTGTTGACCAGAATCGCTACCGGAGCACCGAATTGCTCCTGAATGCTTGCCAGCACCTTCGTAACCGATTCGTCGCTGGTGACGTTCAATTCGAAACCTGCGCCCTGAATGCCGTTTTCCTTCAGGGTCGCAGCAATGCGCTCGGCGCCCGAAGCGGAAGTCGCGGTGCCAACAACGATGGCGCCCTGACGACCCAGTTCCAGTGCGATAGCCTGGCCGATGCCACGGCTCGCGCCGGTGACCAGTGCAACTTTACCTTGCAGACTCATGCAAGCTTCTCCTGATTCAGACAGCCGCTGCACGGGCAGCAGCGAAAGCGTCTGGGGTATTGAGGTTGGAAGTCGAAACGCCTTCGGCGCAACGTTTGTTCAGACCAGCCAGCACTTTGCCAGGACCGCACTCGACCAGGTTGGTCGCGCCTTTGGCGGCCAGGGTCTGTACGGACTCTACCCAGCGAACCGGCTTGTAGAGTTGCTCCAGCAGATCACGCTTGAGGGTTTCCAGATCCGCCGGCACCTGAGCGCTGACGTTCTGTACCACAGGGATCTGCGGCGCCTGCCAGTCGATGGCAGCAATGGACTCGGCGAAGCGCTCGGCGGCCGGACGCATCAGCTCGCAGTGCGACGGCACGCTGACCGGCAGCGGCATGGCACGCTTGGCGCCACGAGCCTTGCAGCCTTCAATGGCGCGCTCAACGGCCGCCTTGGCACCGGCGATCACCACTTGGCCCGGGGAGTTGAAGTTCACCGCACTGACCACTTCACCCTGCGCGGCTTCAGCACAAGCTGCCAGCACGTCAGCATCTTCCAGACCGAGGATGGCAGCCATGCCGCCCTGCCCGGCCGGAACGGCTTCCTGCATCAACTGGCCACGGCGCTCGACGAGTTTTACCGCGTCAGCCAGGCTCAGGCTGCCCGCAGCGACCAGCGCGCTGTATTCACCCAGGCTGTGGCCGGCAACAAAGGCCGGACGCGCGCCGCCTTCCGCCAGCCACAGACGCCACAGGGCGATCGAAGCGGTCAGAATGGCCGGTTGGGTTTTATCGGTTTGATTGAGCAGCTCTTCCGGGCCCTGCTGGGTCAGCGCCCACAGGTCATAGCCCAGAGCATCGGATGCTTCTTTGAAAGTTTCGAGGATCAGTGGATGTTGCGCGCCCAGCTCGGCCAGCATGCCGAGGGACTGCGAACCCTGTCCTGGAAAGACGAATGCGAGGGAAGCAGACATGTAACAAGCCCCTAATGATCTTGTCGTCGGAAAAATGGCATCCCGCTAGAGGGACGCAAGAAACTGACAGTTGGATGGCCCTTTGAACCGGGCGGTCACATTTAAGCATTGTCCGACGAAAACGCCTAAGACAACAAATCCTCCAGACGGCCGTGCAGGCGCTCGGGAAGATTCTCCTGTATCTCGATCAGCGCTCGCTGAATGGCACTCTGAAACCCCTGAACCCCGGCCGAACCGTGACTTTTCACGACAATCCCCTGCAAGCCGAGGAAGCTTGCGCCGTTATGTCGCGCCGGCGCCAGATCTGCCTGCAGACGCTTCATCAATGGCAGCGCCAGTGCACCGACAGCGCGGGAGGCGAGGTTTTTCTTGAACAGGGCCTCGATGCGGGCAGCGATCATGGTCGCCAGGCCTTCGCTGGACTTGAGCAGGATATTGCCGACGAAACCGTCGCAAACCACCACATCGGCCTCACCGCGATACAAGCCATCGCCCTCGATGAAGCCGATGTAATTAATGCCCCGCGCAGCCTGCAATAACGTCGCAGCCAGCTTGACCTGCTGATTACCCTTGATGTCTTCAGTGCCGATATTCAGCAGCGCAACGCGCGGACGGGCAATGCCCAGCGTCTGAGCCGCCACGGACCCCATCACAGCAAACTGCAACAGATGCTCGGCACTGCAATCGACGTTGGCGCCCAGATCCAGCAACTGACAATAGCCCTTCTGAGTCGGGATCGCGGCGACCATGGCCGGACGATCAATCCCCGGCAGGGTCTTGAGCACAAATCGCGACAGAGCCATCAAGGCACCGGTGTTGCCGGCACTGACACAGGCCTGGACCTTGCCGTCACGCAGCAACTCGAGGGCGACACGCATCGACGAGTCCGGCTTGCCACGCAGGGCCTGGGCAGGTTTTTCGTCCATGGTGATGACTTCGGACGCCGGAACAATCGTCAAGCGCGCGCGATCGGCAGCCGACTGGCCGTTGATCAATTCTTCAAGAAGGGAGGGTTGACCGACGAGGGTCAGGTGCAGCGAGGGTGTAGCAGAAAGGCAAGCGAGGCTGGCCTGAACAATGCTGCGGGGACCGAAGTCCCCGCCCATTGCGTCAATCGCGATGACTTGAGCGGACAAGTGATTACTCGTCAGCGCCCTTGTCGATCACTTTACGGCCACGGTATACGCCTTCTGGCGATACGTGGTGACGCAGGTGAACTTCACCAGTGGTTTTTTCTACAGACAGGGTGCTAGCCTCGAGAGCGTCGTGCGAACGGCGCATGTCACGGGCAGAGCGGGATTTTTTGTTCTGCTGAACAGCCATAATTGATTAACTCCTAAACGTTTGGGTCACGCTTTAACTGCGCCAATACACTGAACGGGTTGGACCGCGTTACCTCGTCCTCGCTCGGTTCGGGCTCATCTGCTCCCGCCGGCTGCTGGCATTCTTCCGGATGATGAGCAGGCACAATGGGCAAGGCGAGCAGAAGCTCCTCCTCGATCAGTGACTGCAGATCCAATGGATCTTCGCCCAGTTCCAGCACGTCATAACCTTTCGGCAACGACTGGGTATTCGCACCCTCCTTCACTACAGCGTAACTGCATTCGCTGTGGATCGGCAGGGTGACCAGCTCAAGACAACGCTGGCAAACCATTTTGACTTCGGTGTCGATAAAGCTGTGGACCACCACAGATTTACGTTCATCTCGTTCAAAAACGAATTTGGCCTGCACCGTACCGACATCGTCGGAAAGCGGGTCGCAGAGTCTCTTCAAATCGGCCAGCAGCAGTTCACCTTGGAGGGTGGTGCCACGGTCAGCCAATTTGCGCGGGTCAACGTGAGGTGGAATCGGGTCATTCAACATAGGCGCAGCATTATAGGGATGCACCCACCCATGTCAAAGGAAATTGTGCCCTGTCCGTCACTTGCGCGGCTCCGCTAGAATCTGTCGCCTGCCTCTGGAGATGCGAATGCTGCCTTTATTACTCGCTTCAAGCTCGACCTATCGTCGGGAATTGCTCAGCCGCCTGCGCCTGCCGTTCGTCTGCAGCTCGCCGGATATCGATGAAAGCCACCACCCGGATGAGTCGGCAATCGAGCTGGTCAAGCGCCTCGCCGAACAAAAGGCCCGAGCCCTGTCCGACAGCCATCCCGCTCATCTGATCATCGGTTCCGATCAGGTTGCGGTACTCGGCGAGCGCATCATCGGCAAGCCACACACCTTCGAAAACGCCCGCGAGCAGCTGCTGGCCGCCAGCGGCTCCAGCGTGACCTTCCTCACTGGACTGGCCCTGCTCAACAGCCAGACCGGCCACTGCCAGGTCGACTGCGTGCCCTTCACCGTGCACATGCGCGTACTGGATCAGGCCCGCGTCGAGCGCTATCTGCGCGCCGAGCAGCCCTACGACTGCGCCGGCAGCTTCAAGGCCGAAGGACTGGGCGTGAGCCTGTTTCAATCCACCGAAGGCCCGGACGCCACCAGCCTGATCGGCCTGCCGCTTATTCGCCTGATCGACATGCTGCTGGCGGAAGGCGTACAGATTCCCTGACCCACAAAAAACCGGCCCTCAGGCCGGTTTTTCTTGGAGCATTCGATCAGCGTAACGACGGGCCGTTGAAACCCATCCACATTGCCAGTTTTTCGGCAACGCTTGCTCCAAGCTTCTTCGAGAAGCGGTCGAACGGCGATTCCTGAACGGTGAAGTCCACCAGCTCTTTTTCGCCAATCACATCACGCGCCACCGAACTCGCATTGCCCAAGCCATCGATCAAGCCCAGCGGTAACGCTTGCTCACCCGACCAGACCAGTCCGGAGAACAGCTCCGGATGCTCCTTGTCCTTCAGTCGATCGCCACGCCCCTGCTTGACGCTGTTGATGAACTGCTTGTGCGTGGTATCCAGGACACTTTGCCAGAACGCCGTCTCTTCCGGCTTCTGCGGCTGGAACGGGTCGAGGAACGCCTTGTGTTCGCCAGAGGTGTAAGTGCGACGCTCGACGCCAAGCTTCTCCATGGTGCCGACAAAGCCGTAACCGGCTGCCGTCACACCAATGGAACCCACCAGACTGGCCTTGTCGGCATAGATCTGATCCGCTGCACTGGCAATGTAATAGGCACCGGAAGCGCCCAGGTCGGAAATCACCGCGTACAGCTTGGTGTCGGGATGCAGACCGCGCAGGCGCTTGATCTCGTCATACACATAACCCGACTGCACCGGACTGCCGCCCGGACTATTGATGCGCAGGATTACGCCCTTGACCTTCTTGTCCTCAAACGCCGCGCGTAGACTACCTACGATATTGTCGGCACTGGCAGGTTCTTTATCAGCGATCATGCCGGTAACGTCGATCAATGCGGTGTAGTTGCCACTGCGCGTGGCGCTTTTCTCCATATCCATCAACGGCGTAAACAGAATCAACGCAACAAACAGATAAATAAAGGTCAACAGCTTGAAGAAGATGCCCCAGCGGCGCGAACGACGCTGCTCCTGCACGCCGGCCAGCAGGGTCTTTTCCAGCAACTTCCAGCTTTTCGCATCACCGTCGTCGGCAGTTGCCTTGGCCGGTGCTTTCCATTCGTCGGTCATGCCATCCACCCCAGCAAAAACGTATTAAGCCTGCTGCCCCAGCCAGGCATGCAATTCGGAAAAATGGTCGATCGACAGTCGCGGCGCGAACTGTTGCAGAGATTCGATCGATTGCGCGCCATAGCTGACCGCCACCGAATCCATCCCCGCATTGCGCGCCATCAACAGATCGAAGGACGAGTCACCGACCATCAGCGCCTGCTCGGCACGCACACCGCAGTGAGCGAGGATCTGCTCCAGCATCAGAGGGTGCGGCTTGCTTGCAGTTTCATCGGCAGCACGGGTGATATCGAAATAATCTTCCCAGCCATTGGCCTTGAGCACCCGATCCAGCCCGCGACGATTCTTGCCGGTCGCGACAGCCAGGTGATAGCCCTGCTCGCGAAAGGACGCCATCGACTCGACGACGCCTTCGAACAACGGCGAAGGTACGGCTTCTGCAGCGATGTAGTGATCGGCGTAATACTCGCGGAACAAGGTCATTTCGGCATCACTGATTTCGGGATACAGCGTGCGGATCGCCTCGGGCAAGCCCAGACCGATAATGCCTTTGACGGCAAAATCATCACGCAACTCGAAACCTGAACGCCCGGACGCCGAGTGCATCGCCTCGACAATCCGATGAATGGAATCGGCCAGCGTGCCGTCCCAATCAAAAATCAGCAGCTTGTAATCAGATGGGCGCACTCAATCGCTCCACAGTCTTGGCCCACATTTCATCGACCGGCGCCTGCAACTTGAGCTCACCGCCGTCGGGCAGCGGCACGGTCAGCATGTAGGCGTGCAGAAACAGGCGCTTGCCGCCCAGATCACGGATTTCCTTACTGAAATTGTCATCGCCGTATTTGGTGTCACCGGCAATGCAGTGTCCGGCGTGCAACGTGTGGACGCGGATCTGGTGCGTGCGACCGGTAATCGGCTTGGCCTCGATCAAAGTGGCAAAATCGCCAAAGCGACGCAGGACCTTGAACACGGTCACAGACTCCTTGCCCTCCTCCTCGTCGACCTCGACCATACGCTCACCGGAGCGCAGATTGCTCTTGCCGAGCGCCGCACGGACTTGCTTGATCGAGGTCGCCCAATTGCCGCGAACCAGGGCCATGTAGCGCTTGTCGACACCGTCACCGCGCAACGCGGCATGCAAGTGACGCAGCATGCTGCGCTTCTTGGCGATCATCAGCAGACCGGAGGTATCACGATCGAGGCGGTGGACCAGCTCGAGCTCCTTGGCATCGGGGCGCAACTGACGAAAGGCTTCGATAACACCGTAATTCAGGCCGCTGCCACCGTGAACCGCAATCCCGGCGGGCTTGTTGATCACAATCAGAGCCTTGTCTTCGTAGACAATCGAGGCTTCCAGACGCTGCAAAAGGCCTTGGGCCAAAGGCACCGGTTCGTCACGCTCAGGCACGCGAACCGGCGGCACGCGCACGATATCGCCAGCCTGCAGCTTGTATTCGGGCTTGATCCGACCCTTGTTCACTCGCACTTCGCCTTTGCGCAAAATGCGGTAAATCAAAGTCTTGGGCACGCCTTTGAGCCGGGCGAGGAGGAAATTGTCGATTCGTTGGCCGGCATATTCCGGCGAGACCTCAAGCAGTTGAACGCCTGGAGTCGAGGGGGCAGTAGTCGTCATGGCGCGGATAATAACAATTTTTTATGGAATTGAAGCACTTAATCATTGCTGCTATAGTCGCGAACGCCGCCAAAAGCGGCCTGGACAGCGGAACCACGGTCAAAAACCGGCCCTGACCAACGCAATTCACCAGGACGCGAGGCCGTCCTACGGGGCTTTTGCTACGTAACGGTGGAGTTTGCAGCTGTAACAAGCGCAGGTGACATGAGGCCTGAATCACGCCGCAAAGCAGAGTTTTCACTCGCCACGCGAGCCATATTCACGGCCAGTTCACAAAGTGCAGTCAGCCGCGGATGACCCCGAGCGAAGGCTCCGGAAACACCGCCTGAATTAGCCATGATGCGTGACCTCCCCTTTCGGAGCTCACGGTAAATGCCAACCCGCTGCGGATTCTGCGCGCGGCAGCACCCGAATTATCAGGGATACGTGTAGGGTGGAGATGCACAACCGCTGGACTGTGTAACAACAGGCTTTATCAAGACGCTTCATCTCGTCCACAGCCACCGGTTGATTCCTCCTCCTGACTGAGTGCTTAAGTAGCCACAGCAAGCAGGACGCGTACGTCGCGATAACGGCCCAATTGGCCGGACATCGCTGGACACGGGAATGGCCAACCACTCCCGACGCACCTGACACCGACCGTGAGAAGTCGTGTGTGCCGAACGCCGTTTCCGGCAGCCCGGAAACCGACGGTACTACATGAAAAGAATGCTGATTAACGCAACTCAACCCGAAGAGTTGCGTGTTGCACTGGTAGATGGCCAGCGCCTCTACGACCTGGACATCGAATCCGGTGCACGCGAGCAGAAAAAGGCCAACATCTATAAAGGCCGCATCACTCGCATCGAACCAAGCCTTGAGGCTGCCTTTGTCGATTTCGGCTCCGAGCGCCACGGCTTCCTGCCCCTCAAAGAAATCTCCCGCGAATACTTCAAGAAAGCCCCTGAAGGCCGCGTCAACATCAAGGACGTCCTGAGCGAAGGCCAGGAAGTCATCGTTCAGGTCGAAAAAGAAGAACGTGGCAACAAGGGCGCAGCCCTGACCACCTTCATCAGCCTGGCCGGTCGTTACCTCGTACTGATGCCGAACAACCCGCGTGCCGGCGGCATCTCCCGTCGCATCGAAGGCGAAGAACGCAACGAACTGCGTGAAGCGCTGAACGGTCTGGTTGCTCCAGCCGACATGGGTCTGATCGTGCGCACTGCAGGCCTTGGCCGCAGCAGCGAAGAAATGCAGTGGGACCTCGATTACCTGCTGCAACTGTGGACAGCCATCAAAGAAGCTTCGCTGGATCGTTCCGCGCCATTCCTGATCTACCAGGAAAGCAACGTGATCATCCGCGCCATCCGCGATTACCTGCGCCAGGACATCGGCGAAGTGCTGATCGACAGCGTTGAAGCCCAGGACGAAGCCCTGACCTTCATCCGTCAGGTGATGCCGCAGTACGCCAGCAAGATCAAGCTGTATGAAGACAGCGTTCCGCTGTTCAACCGTTTCCAGATCGAAAGCCAGATCGAGACCGCTTTCCAGCGCGTCGTCGAACTGCCGTCCGGCGGCTCCATCGTCATCGATCCGACCGAAGCCCTGGTGTCCATCGACATCAACTCGGCGCGCGCCACCAAAGGCAGCGACATCGAAGAAACCGCCCTGCAGACCAACCTTGAAGCCGCCGAAGAAATCGCCCGTCAGTTGCGCCTGCGCGACATCGGCGGCCTGATCGTCATCGACTTCATCGACATGACCCCTGCCAAGAACCAGCGCGCCGTGGAAGAGAAAGTCCGCGAATGCCTGGAGGCCGACCGCGCTCGCGTGCAGATCGGTCGCATCTCGCGCTTCGGCCTGCTGGAAATGTCCCGTCAGCGCCTGCGTCCTTCGCTGGGCGAAAGCAGCGGCATTGTCTGCCCGCGTTGCAGCGGCACCGGCATCATCCGTGACGTCGAATCGCTGTCCCTGGCGATCCTGCGCCTGATCGAAGAAGAAGCCCTGAAAGACCGTACCGCCGAAGTTCGCGCTCAAGTGCCGATCCCGGTGGCCGCGTTCCTGCTCAACGAAAAACGCAACTCGATCACCAAGATCGAACTGCGCACCCGCGCCCGCATCGTCATCCTGCCGAACGATCACCTCGAAACCCCGCATTTCGAAGTTCAGCGTCTGCGTGACGACAGCCCGGAAGCCGCGACCAACCAGTCCAGCTACGAAATCGCTGCCGCTGCCGCCGATGTCGAAGACGTCCAGCCAGCCGCCGCAACCCGCACCCTGGTTCGCCAGGAAGCCGCCGTCAAGACGGCTCCGGCCCGCGCCAACGCTCCGGTTCCGACCGAAGTCGCCGCACCGGCCGCGGCACCTGCTCCGGTTGCCGCGCCAGAGCCAAGCCTGTTCAAAGGCCTGGTGAAGTCGCTGGTCAGCCTGTTCGCCACCAAGGAAGAGCCAGTTGCTCCGGTGGTGGTTGAAAAACCTGCCACCGAGCGTCCGGCCCGCAACGAAGAGCGTCGCAACGGTCGTCAGCAGAGCCGCAACCGTAACGGTCGCCGCGATGAAGAACGCAAACCGCGCGAAGAACGTGCACCGCGTGAAGAGCGCGCCCCACGTGAGCCGCGTGAAGAGCGTCAACCGCGCGAGCCACGTGAAGTCCGCGAGCCACGCGAATCCCGTGACGAAGCGCCGGTAGCCCGCGAAGAACGCGCACCACGCGCCCCTCGTGAAGAACGTGCACCACGTGCTCCGCGTGAAGATCGCAAGCCGCGTGGCGAGCGTGAAGAACGCGTACGTGAACTGCGCGAGCCGCTGGATGCCGCTCCGGCCGTTGCTGCTGCCGCCACCGCTGAAGAGCGTCCGGCCCGTCAGCCGCGTGAAGAACGTGCACCACGTCCTCCGCGCGAAGAGCGTCAACCGCGTGCCGAACAGGCCGCTGCCGCTGTCGCCGAAGAAGAAACCCACACCAACGAAGAGCAACTGCCGGAAGACGGTTCGGAGAACGCCGAAGGCGATCGTCCACGCCGCCGCTCCCGTGGTCAGCGTCGTCGCAGCAACCGTCGCGAGCGTCAGCGTGATGCCAACGGCAACGTGATCGAGGGTTCGGAAGAGTCCGCAGAGAACACTGAAGCGGCACAACCGAGCACAGCCGATCTGGCCGCCGGCCTGGCCGTCACCGCGGCGGTTGCCAGCACCGTGATCAGCGCTCCAGCCGAAGCTCAGGCTCACGAGCAAGCTGAACGCGCCACTGCTGCCACGCTGGAAAGTGCTCCAGTTGAAGCGCCGGTTGTTGAAGCGACCACGCCAGTCCAAGCGAAGGCTGCTCCGGAAGTCGAAGTGGCTCCGGTTCGCGAAGCTCAGCCTCAGGTTGAAGTCGCTGCCGAACCAGCTGTGTCCTTTGAAGCGCCAGCCGTCGCTGAACAGTCGGTTGTCGAAACCGTCGCTGAAACCGTGACCGAAACCGTGCGTGAAGTTCGCGAAGAACAGACCGCGTTCAACTGGGTCGCCGAGCCGGCTGTCACTGAAACACCAGCGCCAGTGGTTGAAGCGCCTGTTGTTGAAGAAGCCAAGGCTGCCGGGCCAGTAGTTGTTGCTGAACCGGCACCGGTCGTTGAAGCCCCTGTGGTTGAAGCGCCAGTAGTAGCCGAAGCACCAGCGCCAGTGGTTGAAGCTGCTCCGGTCAGCGCCCTGACCCCAAGCGGCCGCGCACCGAACGACCCGCGTGAAGTGCGTCGTCGCAAGCGTGAAGAAGAGCGTCTGCAGAAGGAAGCCGAGCTGGCTGCCGCCGCCGCTGCTGCTGCTCCAACTGCCGAAGTGGTCGAGGCTGCTCCTGCCCCGGTCGCTGAGGAAGTTGCCGTTGAAGCTGTGATTGCCGAGGCACCACGCTCCGTTCAGGAAGCGGTCGAGCAACACGAAGAGGCCCAGGAAAAAGAACACGAGCCTAAACCCCTCGTCTGATTCCAAACGCCACTAAAAAGCCCCGCCTGGTAATCCAGGCGGGGCTTTTTTATGCCTCAAAATTCACACAACTCAATAGTAGGTGCGAGCTTGCTCGCGATAGCGGTCTGTCTATACCTGTTCCACTACCTGACACTCCGCCATCGCGGGCAAGCCCGCTCCCACAGGAATCTGTGCGTACTTCAAACTTGAGGGAAAACCAGCGCTTGCGGCACATCGATATCCCACAGAACGCCGGGATCATCTACCACCACTTCCACCACACGCCCCTGCTTGAACAATGGCCTGGCGCCCCGGTCACCGGACAAAGCCATCAGCCCCGCTCCGAACGATCGACCAAACCCGACCGGATGCCCATAGTCACCGTTCAACGTCGGTACGCTGACCGCATCCTCGGCAATCGCCGCCACAACCCGCTCAATGCTCGACGGCAGGATGAACGGCATGTCGCCCAGCACAATCAGCCAGCCATCGGCATCCGGGCAAGCCGCCACACCCGCCGCGATGCTGTCGCCCATTCCGGTGGACTCGATCGAGACAATGTCACACCCATAAGCCTGCGCCATACGCATAGCCTGCGGCCGCGCCTCAGTCGTCACCAGCACTCGCTGGTCGAGGCTCGCCGGCAGATTCACCAGCACCTGCTCGATCACCGAACGCACCGCGCCATCGCGCCCGGTGCAATCGGCCAGCAGCTTGTCCTTGTCAACGCCTGCCACCTCGCGAAAGCGCCTGCCCTCGCCCGCCGCCAGCACAATCACTCCGATGGATCGGCTCATACGCTCTCCACTGTTTTCTTCTGCTTGAGCTCGACACCATTCTTGATCGCGACGATTTCCGCCAACAGCGACAAGGCGATTTCCGCCGGGGAATGGCTGCCAATATGCAAACCGATCGGCCCGTGCAAACGGGCGATAGCCGCTTCTGACAAGCCTAGCTCAGCCAGGTTTTCCCGACGCTTGCGGCTGTTGACCCGTGAGCCGAGTGCGCCGACGTAGAACGCCTTGGAGTCGAGCGCCGTGAGCAGCGCCATGTCGTCCAGCCGTGGATCGTGAGTCAGCGCGACAATCGCCGTGCGTTCATCGGTCTGGATGTTCAGCACCGCTTCATCCGGCATACCGGGCACAAACCGCCCATGCTGCTCTTCCCAGCCATAGACGAATTCGGTGCGCGGATCACAGATCAGCACTTCGAAATCCAGCAGCCGCGCCATCTCGGCCACATACCGTGACAACTGTCCGGCGCCGATCAACAGCAGGCGCCAGCGTGGGCCATAGATGGCGCGCAGGGTCTGGCCGTCGAAGCTCAAGGTGTCAGTCTTGCCGGCCGGTCGCAGCACCACCTCGCCAGTGCCGATGTTCAGCTCGCGAGCGACGATTTCGTGGGCTTCGCAGCGATCCAGCAACTCGGCGACCCACGCCGGATCGCCGACTCGCTCCTCGGTCAGGCGCAGAGTGCCGCCGCACGGCAGGCCGAAACGCGCCGCCTCTTCCTGCGTCACGCCGTAGGTGATCAACTGCACCGGCGGCCCGTCGGCGGGAATCCGTCCGTCGTGCAGCCGGGCGATCAGATCGTCCTCGACGCAACCGCCGGACACCGAGCCGATCACCACGCCATCTTCGCGCAACGCGAGCATTGCGCCGGGCGCCCGGGGCGCGGTGCCCCAGGTCTGCACGACACTGAACAACATCACTCGCTGCCCGGCTCGACGCCATTCGAGCACACTGCGCAGGACATTCAGATCGGCGCTGTCCATCACGCTTGCGCCTTCTGCCAGCCCTGCAACTGGTAACGCACCGGCAGGTTACGGATGCGCTGACCGGTGGCGGCGAAGATCGCGTTGCACAGCGCCGGAGCGATCGGAGGCACGCCGGGCTCACCGACACCACCCAGCGGCACCTCGCCCGGCGGGGTCACCAGATGCACCGCGACTTCCTTCGGCGCCAGCGACATGCGTGCCACTTCATACATATGGAAGTTGTCCTGTTGCACCTTGCCGTCCTTGAAGCTGATTTCGCCCCACACGGCATTACCCAGGCCCATCACACAGGCGCCCTCGAACTGCGAACGGATCCGCTCCGGGTTGATCTGCGGGCCGCAATCCACGGCGATATCGGCCTTGTGCACGATCAATGTGCCGTCGTCCTTGACCTCGACTTCGATCACCGCCGCCACATAGGTGACGAAGCTGTAATGCACCGCCAATCCGAGACCACGGCCTTTAGGCAGTTGACGCCCCCAACCCGCCGCCTTGGCCGCGGTTTCGAGCACGGTGCGCATGCGCCCGGTGTCGATCGGATAACGCTCGGGGGATTCGCCGTAGTTCCACTCTTCACTGAGCGTGCGCGGGTCTATCTGCCGATCCGGGCCGAGCAACTTGATCTGATACTTGAGCGGATCTTCCTTGGCCTTGTGCGCCAGTTCGTCGACAAAGCTCTGAATCGCAAAACCATGGGGAATGTTCGACACCGAGCGATACCAGCCGACCCGCGTATGCACCGTGGCTTCAGGGTTTTCCAGGCGCACGTTGGGAATCGCGTAGGCCATGTTGGTAAAGCCCATGCCCAGCTCGAACGCAGCTTCGTGGTTCATGCCCGGCGCAAACAGCGCGGTAATGCTCGGCGCCACCGTGCGGTGCAACCAGGCAGACGGCAAGCCGTCCTTACCGACGCCGGCCTTGAGGTATTCGGCGGATACGGTGTGGAAATACGAGTTGTGGATGTCGTCTTCCCGGGTCCATTGCACGCGCACTGCTTTGCCAGGAAATTCCTTGGCGAGCACGGCAGCCTCAACGACGAAGTCCGGTTTGGACTTGCGGCCGAAACCACCGCCCAACAGCGTGACATTGAAGGTGACGTTATCGAACGGCAGCCCCAGGCGTTCGGCGATCCGCTCGCGGGTGACCTGCGGCGCCTGGCTCGGCGCCCACGCCTCGCAGGTGCCATCCTTGTAACGGGCGATGGCGACCATCGGCTCCATCGGTGCCTGGGCCAAGTGCGGCAGATAATAAGAGGCTTCAAGGGTGCTGGCGGCACTGCCGATGGCTTTGTCGATGTCGCCGGTATTGCGCACCACTTTGCCCGGTTTCAGCGAAGCAGCTTCGATCTCCTTGCGATAGGCGACCGAGTCATAAGTGGCGTTCGGGCCATCGTCCCACTCGATCTTCAGCGCTTCGCGGCCCTTCAATGCCGCCCAGGTGTTGCTGGCCACCACGGCCACGCCACCCAACGGCTGGAATTCCGAAGGCAATGGCCGGGGTTCGATCTGGATGACTTTGAGGACGCCCGGCACTTTCAGCGCGACGCTGTCATCCACCGATTTGACCTTGCCACCGTACACCGCCGGACGCGCAATCACCGCAAACAACATGCCGTCGAAATGCACGTCAGCGCCGTAAACCGCGCGACCATTGACGATGTCGGCACCGTCGATGGCCTTGGTGCCTTCCTTGCCGATGTAACGGAATTCCGACGACTGCTTGAGCCGCAGGCTGTCACGGGGCGGCACCGTCAGTGCACTGGCCGCAGCGGCCAGCTCACCGTAACCCAGCTCGCGCCCGGAAGGTGTGTGAATGACTTTATGCAGTTGCGCGCGACATTCGCCGACAGGCACCTTCCACTGGGCGGCGGCCGCTTGTTCCAGCATGGTCCGGGCAGCGGCGCCGCAACGGCGCATCGGTTCGTACCAGTGACGCATGCTGCGCGAGCCGTCAGTGTCCTGGTTGCCGAAGCGCACTTCATCACCCGGCGCCTGCTGAACCTTGACGTGCGTCCAGTCGGCTTCCAGCTCATCGGCGACCACCATGGTCAGGCTGGTGCGCACGCCCTGGCCCATTTCCGAACGGTTACAGACCACGGTCACCGTGCCGTCGGCGGCAATGCTGACGTAAACCTTCGGATCGTCGATCCAGCCGTTGGGCATGCCGTCGGCGCCAAACTTCTTGGGCTTGTCTTCGGCCAGCGCATCCTGCCAGCCCCAGCTCGCCGCCAGCACCAACGCCCCGGTGGCACCGACGCCCTTGAGGAAGCCCCGACGACTCAGGTTGCTCAGGGCGAAATCGTTCGGTAGACGGCTCATGCCTTGGCCTCCTTCAGGTGAGTGGATGCCTGACGGATCGCGGTCTTGATCCGGTTGTAGGTGCCGCAGCGGCAGATGTTGCCGACCATCGCCTCTTCGATCTGCTCGTCGCTCGGGTTCGGGTTGGTCTTGAGCAACGCGGTGGCGGACATGATCTGCCCGCCCTGGCAGTAACCGCATTGGGCCACGGCGGTGTCGAGCCAGGCTTGCTGAACGATCTGACCGACCGGGTCGGCATGCAGGTTGTCGATGGTGGTCACGTTCTGCCCGACCACCGAACCGATCGGGGTGATGCAACTGCGCGCCGGCGCGCCGTCGATATGAATGGTGCATGCACCGCACAGGCCCATGCCGCAGCCGAACTTGGTGCCGTTGTAGCCAGCGACGTCACGGATCGCCCACAACAGTGGCATGTCCTCGGTGACATCGAGTGGATGATCTTGACCATTGAGTTTCAGGGTAATCATGGGCACGCCCGCATATTCTTGGAGGTTATGGGGTCGAGCCATCTGCCACCGCAGGGACGGTAGTGGTTCGCGCAGATCGGCTCAGGCTAATCAGGCTCTCTTGTACCGACGGGAACGTCTGCACCGGGCCTTTGGTGGAGCAAATGGTTGGTATCGTTAGCTGGCTACGTTAACCCGCGATTAACAAAAAAGCCCTGCACTTTTTTAAATAGTGCAGGGCTTTGGGTCCAGACTTGAAAGCGTAGCCTCAATAGCGATTGGGCTCCATTTCCAGCTCGACATTGAAACGTTCTGCAATGTCTTTCTGGATGCGCTGGGCCAGATCAAGCAATTGCAGCCCGGTCGCCGCGCCGTAGTTGACCAGCACCAGCGCCTGCAATTTATGCACGCCGGCATCGGCCTCGCGGAAACCTTTCCAGCCCGCTTGCTCGATCAACCAGCCTGCCGCCAGTTTCATCTGCCCGTCCGGTTGCGCGTAGGCCACCAGATCCGGGTGCTGCGCCTTGATCTGTGCGACCACGGCCGCCGACACCAGCGGGTTCTTGAAGAAGCTGCCGGCATTGCCGAGTACCGCCGGGTCCGGCAGTTTTTCACTGCGGATGCTGCAAATGGCGCGGCTGACATCCGTCGGCGTCGGCTGCTCGATGCCCTGCTCGATCAGACGCTGACGCACAGGGCCGTATTCCAGGTGCAGATGCGCGACTCGATTCAATGCGAAGCGCACTCGCAGGATCAACCAACGACCCGGCTGCTGTTTGAACACGCTGTCGCGGTAGGCGAACCTGCATTCCTCCAGGCTGAAGTCACGCAGCTCGCCGGTCTGGCGATCCAGCGCCGTCAGGCCGGCGAACACATCCTTGATCTCGACACCGTAGGCACCGATGTTCTGCATCGGCGCGGCGCCGACAGTGCCGGGGATCAGGCTGAGATTCTCAAGCCCGGAAAAACCCTGCGCCAGCGTGTGCTGCACAAACGGATGCCAAGGCTCGCCAGCTTCAGCTTCGATCACCACGCGGTTGCCGTCGTCGTTGATGACGCGGATGCCTCGACTGGCCATGCGCAGCACCAGCGCCGGGATGTCCGCCGTGAGCAACAGGTTGCTGCCGCCGCCAATCACCAGCAACGGCACGTCGTGAGCAGCCGCGTAAGCCAGGGCTTCGCGCACATCGGCGTCACTGTGGGCTTCGGCAAACAGCTGCGCGCGAACGTCGACGCCGAAGGTGTTGAAGGGTTTCAGGGAAACCTGCGGCTGTATCTGCAAACTCATAACCGCCCCTTCACTTCGATCAACAGCTGATCGCAGGCACGCTCGATCAGATCCAGCACCTGCTCGAAACCCTGATCGCCGTCGTAATACGGATCCGGCACCTCGTCGACCACGCCTGCATAGCGGCGCAGAAACAGGTCCAGCTCGGCCTTGCCGGTGGACGGCTGCAAGGCCTTGAGGTTGCGCAGGTTGCTGTTGTCCATGGCAAGGATCAGGTCGTAACTGGCGAAATCGGCGCGGCTGACCTGCTGCGCGCGCTGCGCCGACAGGTCATAACCACGCAACTTGGCCGCAGCCTGACTGCGCTTGTCCGGCGGATTGCCGACGTGCCAGTCACCGGTGCCGGCGGAGGCCACTTCGACCTGATCCGCCAGCCCTGCTTCGCGCAATTTATGGCGCAACACGCCTTCGGCGGTGGGCGAACGGCAGATGTTGCCCAGGCACACGAACAGAACGCGCATCAGGCCTCCAGCAGGCGACGGACGCGCTCGAGGTCTTCGGCGGTGTCGACCCCGGTCGGCGGCGCGATCAACGCGTCAGCCACATGAATCCGCACGCCGTGCCACAGGGCACGCAGCTGTTCGAGGGATTCGGTGTTTTCCAGCCAGCACGGGCCCCAGCTCACAAAGTCCTGAAGAAAGCCTGCGCGGTAGGCATAAATGCCGATGTGGCGACGATACGGCACGCCTTCCGGCAAAACATCGCGGCTCTTGGCGAACGCATCGCGAGCCCATGGCAGGGTCGCGCGACTGAAGGTCAGCGCCAGACCGTTGAGGTCGCTGACAACCTTGACCACGTTCGGGTTGAACAGGGTTTCGACGTCTTCGATCGGCTCGGCCAGAGTAGCCATGCGCGCTTCGGTGTGGGCTGCGAGGTTGGCGGCCACCTGATCGATCACGCTCGGCGGGATCAGCGGCTCGTCACCCTGCACGTTGACCACGATGGCATCCGGTTCCAGACCCAGCTTCCCAGCCACTTCGGCCAGACGATCGGTGCCGGAGTTGTGATCTTCACGGGTCAGCACCACTTCGGCGCCGAAGGCCTTGCAGGCCTCGACAATGCGCGCATCGTCGGTGGCCACGACCACGCGGCTGGCGCTGCTTTTGCTGGCCTGTTCCCAGACGTGCTGGATCATCGGCTTGCCGGCGATGTCCAGCAGCGGTTTGCCCGGCAGGCGGGTCGAGGCATAACGCGACGGGATGACAACGGTGAAGGCGGTGGTCATTTATCCAGACGCTCGTCGGTGGTCAGGGTGCGGGCTTCGCTTTCCAGCATCACCGGGATGCCGTCGCGGATCGGGTACGCCAGACCGGCGCCCTTGCTGATCAGTTCGGTCTTGTCGGCGCTGAGCTTGAGCGGGCCTTTGCAGACCGGGCAGGCGAGGATGTCGAGCAATTTGGTGTCCATGAACATTCCCTGGATAAAAACGGATTAAGGCAAAAGACGATCCGGCAACAGGCGCATCAACTGTGTGTCGAACCAGGCCACAAAGGCCGGCGACGGCACGGCATCGACCGCCAGGTACCACCAGTCGGCGGCGGCGAAGGCACGGCATTTCACCGCGTCCTTCTCAGTCATCACCACCGGCAATGACGGCGTGAAACTCAAGGCCTGCACGCTGTATTCGGCGTGGTCGGCGAAGGCGTGGGGCACAGGCCGCCAGTCTAGCGCTTCGAGGGTATTGAAGAAACGTTGCGGGTTGCCGATCCCGGCGACCGCGTGCACGGCCTGACCGGGCGGAAAATGATCGAGCGGCTTGCGTTCACCGCTGTGCAGATTGACCAGCGTCGAAGGTTGCAGACGGAAAGCAAAACCGCCGTCGCGATCCTCAAGGGCGCCGTTGAACAGCACACCGTCAACGCTTTGCAGGCGCTCGGCCGGTTCGCGCAGGGGGCCGGCGGGCAGACAGCGCCGGTTGCCAAGCCCTCGGGCGGCGTCGATCAGCACCAGTTCCAGATCCCGCGCGAGGCGGTAATGCTGCATGCCGTCATCGGACAGGATCAGGTCCAGCGGCTCGCTGTCCAGCAAGGCCCTGACAGCGGCGCTGCGATCGGGATCGATCATCAACGGTACGCCGGTGCGCTGCACGATCAGCAAAGGTTCGTCGCCGGCGATGTCGGCAGTCTGATCGGCCTGGACTCGCCATGGCAGTTGCTCCGGTTTGGCGCCGTAACCACGACTGACCACACCGACCCGCAGCCCGTGGCGTCGGCAGTGCTCGATCAGCCACAGGATCATCGGGGTCTTGCCGGTGCCGCCGACAGTGATATTGCCAACCACGACCACCGGCACCGGCGACTGGTAGATCTCACCTTCGCCATCGAGAAAACGCTGACGCTTGCCGGCCACGACGCGGCGGTAAAGCCACTCCAGCGGCCGCAACAGCGTCAGGGCCGGGTGCCCCTGATACCAAGCGGCGAGCAGACGATCGGACATGGCCATCAGGATTTGGGCGCCGCCTCGACCGTGGTCATGCGCAGATGGCTGAAACCGAGCTTGCCGGCCGCGTCCATGGCGGTGATCACGGATTGGTGCTGAGTCTTGCCGTCAGCACTTATCGACAACGGCATGTTGGTGTCGCCGTTGGATTCTTTCTGCATGGCTTCCATCAGGGTGGCCAGATCGTTTTTCGGCAGAATCCTGTTGTTCACCGAGAACACGCCTTCGGCGCTGATGGTCACGTCCAGTTGCTTGACCTGCTGATCCTCGGCCGGCGAGCCGCTGACCGCTTCCGGCAGATCGACGCGCAACTGGGTTTCGCGGGTGAAGGTCGTAGTCACGACGAAAAACAGCAACAGGATGAACACCACGTCGATCAGCGACGCGAGGTTGATGTCGATCGTTTCCCGGGGCTTGCGACGGAATTTCACGCTTTGCCCCCGGCCAGATCGACGTCACGGTCGCCCTGCACCACTTCCACCAGTTTGATCGCTTCCTGTTCCATGCCCACCACCAGCTCATCGATGCGGCGTTGCAGGAAACGATGGAAGAACACTGCCGGAATACCGACCATCAGGCCCGCAGCGGTGGTGATCAGCGCCTTGGAAATACCGCCGGCCAGCACCGCAGCATTGGTGGTCATTCCCGAGCCGGTGAAGGCGCTGAAAATATCGATCATGCCCAGCACCGTGCCCAGCAGACCGAGCAGCGGCGACATGGCGGCGATGGTGCCCAGCGCGTTGACGTAGCGCTCCAGCTCGTGGATGACCCGGGCGGCGGCCTCTTCGATGCACTCCTTCATGATCTCGCGACCATGCTTGGAGTTGGCCAGGCCCGCAGCGAGGATTTCCCCCAGCGGCGAGTTGGCGCGCAATTCCTTGAGTTTTTCCTTGTTGAGCTGCTTGTCCTTGATCCAGACCCAGACCTGACCCAGCAAATGCTCAGGGGTGACGCGACTGGCGCGCAGGGTCCACAGGCGCTCGGCGACGATCGCCATGGCGGCGATGGAACTCAGAATGATCGGCAACATCATCCAGCCGCCGGATTTGACCAATTCCCACACAGTGACAGCCCCCTCGAAAAAGTGCGCCACTTTACCATACCGGTTCGCGATAAAGACTCGTCGCCCCGACGACCGTGCTCAACGGTACTCCGCCCCCGGCAACGGCGGGGCGCGCCAGAACCGGCGTTGTTGACGCATCGACCGGGCCGGCTGAAACCGCCCCAGTTGCAGATGAATGGCACCCTGCTCGGCGCTGTCATGGATATGTATGCCCTGTTTGCGGTAGCGGGCAATGACCGTCGGGTGCGGATGGCCGAACGAATTGCCCTGCCCCCGGGAAATCAGCACGGCATGAGGCTGCAAAACCTTGAGCAAGGCCATCGATGAGGAACTGCGGCTGCCATGGTGCGGGGCTTGCAGCCACTGAGTGGGAACTGCCAGCACGCTATTGAGCAGGTCCCGTTCAGCGGCGCTGTCGATGTCGCCGGTCAGCAGCAACCGTTCGCCATTGGCTTCGATCTGCAACACGCAGGAACGCTGGTTGCTGTCATGGGCGTCAGCCCATTGCCATAGATGAAAGGCCACGCCGTCCCACTGCCATTGCCGCCCGGTTTCACAGGCCTCGGCGTTGAGCGCTTCGGGCAGGCCCGGCGGGTCGCCGCTGATGACGAAGCTGACCGGCAAGCCTTTCGCCACGGCCAGTGCTCCCCCCGCGTGATCGGCATCGGCATGGCTGAGCAGCATCAGGTCGAGGTGGTTTACGCCCAGTTTGTGCAAGGCCGGCAGCACCACCCGCTCGCCTGCATCAAAGTCACCGAAGCGCGGGCCGCTGTCGTACAGCAAAGTGTGATGCCGGGTACGGACCACTATCGCCAGGCCCTGGCCGACGTCCAGTTGCCAGACATCGGCCACGCCTTCGGCCAGTCGTTCCCGGGGCGCAAATGCCAGCACCAGCAGCAACGGCCAGCCCAAGGGACGCAGGGGAACGCCTCGGGGCAGCAATAACAGCAGTGCACCGATGCAGCCCAGCGCCAGACCCCATCCCGGCATCGACGCCGCAACCCACGCCGGCCACCGCCCGGCAATCAGGGCAAGTGATCGGAACAACCCGTCGATCAGTCCGCCCGCCAGCCACAGCAGCCCTTCCCCGACATAAGGGATCGGCAGCAGCAATGTGCCCAGCAACCCCGGCGGCAACACCGCAAAACTGACCCACGGCACCGCCAGCAGATTGGCCAGTGGCCCGCTGAGACTGATCGGCAGACTCAGCGCCAGCAGCACCGGGCACAAGCCGATCGCGATCAACCACTGCGCGCGCGTCCAGGTTTGCCACCAGCGCCACGGCCCCAGACGGCCGCCGAAGGTGAAGATCAGCACGGCGACCGCGATAAAGGATAGCCACAACCCCGGACGCAAGCTGGCCAGCGGGTCCATCAACAACACGCCGTTGAAGGCCAGCAGCAACGGCCACCAGGCACCGAGATGGCGAAATCGCAATCGCCACAGCAGCACCAGCGCAACCATCACGCAGGCCCGTCGCACCGGCACATCGAACCCGGCCAGCAGGCCGTAACCCAGCGCCGCCGCGAATGCCAGACCGCACGCCCAGGGCAGCCAGGGCCAACGCAGCGGCCAAATCCCGACCCGTGCCATCCCGGCGACCAACACATACAGCAACGCCGCCAACAGCCCGATGTGCTGACCGGAAATCACCAGCAGGTGCACGGTGCCGGTGTCCTGCAAGATCTGCCAGTCCTCGCGACTGAGCCCAGAACCATCGCCGAGCACCAGCGCAGCCAAGGCTCCGTTGCGTCCCTGGGCATCCACTGCAAGCAGGCGCTGCCGGATGCTGTCACGCCAGGCCCACTGCGCCGGCGCCAGACGCTGGCCATCTTTCACCGTCCCGGTGGCGCCGATGCGCTGCGCCAGCAGCCAGGCTTCGTAATCGAACGCATCCGGATTGAGCAGGCCGCCGGGACGCTTGAGCTTGACCGCCAGTCGCCAGCGTTCGCCACTTTTGACCTCAGGCCCGGCGTACCAGGCCAGACGCATCAGCGACGGCAGTTTCTCGTGACGCGAACGCGCATCGGCCAGTTCGAAGCGCACGACACCTTCGGCATTCTGCGGCAAGCCGACGACCCGCCCCTCCACCCAGCGCGTTTCGCCATCCAGCCGGGAAGGTAGTCGATCATCCAGCGCCAGCTGCGCGCTGAAGCTCGCCCATGTAAATCCAAGCAGTAAAAACGCCAGTGGATAGCTGCGAAACGGCAGCAGCATCAGCGCCACCCACGGCAACACCAGCAATAACCCGACCGGCGGCAAGGCCGGTAAAAAAACCGGAGCCAGCAGACCGACCGCCAGCGCCATCATCCCTGTGCGCATAAGCCCGTCCTTGAGAGTCCCACCTTCAGGCATAGCGGTTGCCGGGCACGGGCGTCGTTATCAATTGTCACAAAGTCTGAATGGGCGGTTCATGGAATCCAGACATACTTGCCGCCTTAACCGACCGAGAAGCCTTATGCCCCGGCGCTTATTCAAACGTTACATGCCCGACCCGACGAGCATCAGGGAACACAAATCCTTACGCTTTCTCGGCACGTTGCTGCATGACCCGAACCTCTGGCACCTCAACCGACATTCGGTGGCCCGCGCCATGGCCGTTGGCCTGTTCGCCGCGTTCCTGCCGATTCCCGCACAAATGCTGGTGGCCGCCGTCCTCGCGATCATGGTGCGCGGCAACATGCCGATTGCCGTCAGTCTGGTCTGGCTGACCAATCCGATCACCATGCCGGCGGTGTTCTTCTGCACTTATCAGGCCGGGGCCTGGCTGATGGATGTGCCCGCCCGCACGCTCCCCGACGAATTGACCTGGGAATGGATCAGCGGCGAGCTTTCGACCCTGTGGCAACCGTTCTTGCTGGGTTCGGTGGTGGTCGGGCTGGCACTGGGCGCCCTTGCCTACTGTCTGGTGATGATGTACTGGCGCTGGTGGGTGGCCCGGCAATGGGCGCGGCGCAAGAAAAGACGTCAGGCGTGAATGCAAAACGGCCTCCACTTTGGGAGGCCGTTTTTCATTGCAGCATTGAAGAAATCAGGTGCGCATTCCGCGCCCGCTCACCAGCAGCCGCGCACAACCGAAATACAGCACCACGGTTGCCACCAGCATGAAGGTGATCGCAATACCGATACGGATATCCGACACACCAAGGATGCCGTAACGGAAGGCGTTGACCATGTGCAGCACCGGGTTGGCCAGCGACACGGTTTGCCAGAACGGCGGCAGCAAGGTGATCGAATAGAACACGCCACCGAGGTAGGTCAGCGGGGTCAGCACGAAGGTCGGGATGATCGCGATGTCATCGAAGTTGCGCGCAAACACCGCGTTGATGAAGCCCAGCAGCGAAAAGATCGTCGCCGTCAGCACCACCACCAGCACCGTCACACCGAGATGGTGTACCTGCAAATGGGTGAAGAACAACGACAGAATCGTCACGATCACACCCACCATCAGGCCTCGCAAGACGCCACCGATCGTGTAACCGATCAGGATCGTGTGCGGCGACACCGGCGACACCATCAGCTCTTCGATGGAGCGCTGGAACTTGCTGCCGAAGAAGCTCGACACCACGTTGCCGTAGGAGTTGGTGATCACCGACATCATGATCAGACCCGGCACGATGTACTCCATGTAGGTGAAGCCACCCATGTCACCGATCTGCCGGCCGATCAGGTTACCGAAGATCACGAAGTACAGAACCATGGTGATCGCCGGCGGCAGCAGGGTCTGCGGCCAGATCCGGGTGAAGCGTCTGACTTCGCGGTAAACGATGGTGTTAAGGGCAACGAGGTTGGGGCGCAGCTCGGAACTCATACCGCCACCTTCGACAGATTTTTCTCCACCAGGGACACGAACAGCTCCTCGAGGCGATTGGTTTTATTGCGCAGGCTCAGCACTTCGATGTTCTGCAGGGCCAGTTGGCCGAACAGCGCGGTGATGCCCATGGACTTGTCTACCTGGACTTCCAGGGTATGCCCGTCCAGTAGACGCGCCGGGTAGCCCGCCAGTTGCGGCGCGGCGCTCAGGTCGTTCTTCAGGTCCAGCAGGAAGGTCTCCACATGCAACTGGCCGAGCAGCTGACGCATGCTGGTGTTCTCGACGATGGTGCCGTGGTCGATGATGCCGATGTTGCGGCACAGCTGCTCAGCCTCCTCCAGGTAGTGGGTGGTGAGGATGATGGTGATGCCTTTCTGGTTCAGTTCGGTGAGGAACGTCCACATCGAGCGACGCAGTTCGATGTCGACGCCGGCAGTCGGCTCGTCGAGGATCAGCAGACGCGGTTCATGCACCAGTGCCCGCGCGATCATCAAGCGACGCTTCATGCCGCCGGACAGCGAACGCGACGGCACATCGCGCTTGTCCCACAGGCCGAGCTGAGTCAGGTATTGCTCGGCGCGCTCCTTGGCGATCCTTGCCGGAATGCCGTAGTAGCCGGCCTGGGTCACGACGATGTCGAAAGTCTTTTCGAACTGGTTGAAGTTGAACTCCTGGGGCACCACGCCGATGGAGCGCTTGAGCGCCGCCGGGTTCTTGTCCAGGTCGTGGCCGAAGATGTTCACGGTGCCGCTGGTCTTGTTGACCAGGGTCGAGAGAATGCCGATGGTCGTGGATTTGCCGGCGCCGTTGGGGCCGAGCAAGGCGAAGAAGTCACCTTCGGCGACGTCCAGATCGATACCACTCAAGGCCTGGAACCCGTTGCCGTAGGTTTTGGTTAGCTGCCGGATGGACAGAGCGGAACTCATATCGGATTTACGCACCCAGTAAGGAAAAAAGGACTGATAAAAAGCCGGCGGCGAGGAAGACAACCGCAGCGCTCGAGCGCAATGGTGCTTGCCGTCGCCGCACAAGTACAGTCAAGTGTGTCGATAGTAGGTATTAAGTCAACGCGGTCATGACGGCTTTCTGATACGCCGGACGCTGCTTCAACCGCGCGTACCAGGCTTCGAGATTGGGCTGTGGCGCGCGTTCGATCGGCATCTCGAACCAGGCATAAATGAAACTGCCGAGCGGGATATCGCCCATGCCGATTTCACTCCCGGACAGATACGGCTGGTGCTTCAGCGCCTGATCGGCCATCGCCAGCAAGCTGTCGCACTCCTTGATCGCCGCATGGATTGCCGGCCAGTCCTGCTTGTCTGCCGGGGTACGCAAAACGCCCCAGAACACCGTGCGAAACGGTCCGGCAAAACTGGAAGTCGTCCAGTCCATCCACTTGTCGGCGGTGGCGCGGGTCTGCGGATCCGCCGGGTACCACGAGCTATCGGCCGCATGTTTTGCCAGCAGGTAACGCACGATGGCATTCGATTCCCACAACACGAAACCGTCGTCCTGAATCACCGGCACCCGCCCGTTCGGGTTCATCGCCCGATACTCCGGCGTGTCGACCACACCAAACGCGCCACCGGCATCGATGGCCTCGTAGGCCAGCCCGAGCTCTTCGGCCGCCCACAACGGTTTTCTGACATTCGACGAATTCTTGCGACCCCAGATCTTCAGCATGTCCGCCTCTTTTCCAGTAAATGGGCAGGCAGCATACGCCGGATCAGAAGCGGCCGACATCACCACGCATGTCACTGGACAGGGGCGTCTGCTGATCGTTGAACAGGTGCGGATAACATTTCTGCAGATGTTCGAAGAAAAAAGATTCCGGTACATCAGCGAACTGGCCGTGATCGACGAGGTACTCCATCAGCAGCGCGCCATCGCTGTTGTACGGGTGGAAAACGCTGTCGTTCATGCCGTCGAATTCCAGCGGTGCAACGTTGAACATTTCGCAGAGCTTCTGGTTGAACGCGGGTGTGGCTTTGACCCAGCGATCATTGAGAAAAAGCTCGGTATAACCATGCATGGCGAACACTTCGCTTCTCAGCAGTTCAAGCAGACGCGGCGTCGACAGATGATTTTTCACATCCGCCAGACCGATGCGCGCGGGGATCCCGCAATGGCGCGCGCAACCGGCGAGCAACGTGGCCTTGGGCACGCAATAACTCTCACCCGCCGCCAGCGCGTAGCTGCCGCACAAGGTCTGCGGGTCGCGGCTGAAGGTGTACATGTTGTAACGCACCGCCTCGCGCACTGCGTAATAAAGACTGATCGCCTGCGCGAGCGGATCGCGACTGGCACCACGGTGCTGCTCGGCGAACTCCACCACCGAGGGGTGGTCACTATCGATGAAGCGGCCGGGGCTCAGATACTCGTGCATGACGACATTCTCCTGATTGAGCCCCGAGTCTAGCGAGAGGTTCAGCACAGAGATAACGACGTTTCGGCCAAACATGCACGTAAAGACGCGGAAGCTGCGAACGATTTCCCACGCGTGTTGCCCACCGAACCTACAAAAGACATCCGGGGTTTCCCACGATTTCAATCACCTTGCTCTGACCGCCCCGTTTTGCAGATGCCGTCTAAGCTCTGGAGGGTCGGTTCGCCCTGGTTCACGGAGGATTAAATATGCTGTTGTTGTGGATACTGGTTCTGATCGTCGGCGTGGCGTATCTGGCCCACCGGCGCATCGCCCCGCTGCCGGCACTGGGTATCGTCGCCGCTTACCTGTTGGCGATGGGGATTTTCAGCCAAGCGCCAGGCTGGTTGCTGCTGATTTTCTGGGTCGTGCTGGCCCTGGTCGCCGCCCCGCTGCTGTTGCCTGACCTGCGCCGCAAACACTTTACCGCGCCGCTGTTCAGCTGGTTCCAGAAAACCCTGCCCCCGATGTCGCAGACCGAACGCGACGCGATCGACGCCGGCACGGTGTGGTGGGACGGCGAACTGTTCAGCGGCCGTCCGGACTGGGACAAGCTGCTGTCCTATCCCAAAGTGCAACTGAGTGAAGAAGAACAGGCGTTCATCGACGGCCCGACCGAAGAGCTCTGCGCCATGGTCACCGACTGGCAGATCGGCCAGTCGATGGACCTGCCGCCCGAAGCCTGGGCCCACATCAAGGAAAACGGTTTCTTCGCCCTGATCATTCCCAAGGAGTTCGGCGGCAAGGGATTCTCCGCCTACGCCCACTCCCAGGTGGCGATGAAACTGGCGACCCGCAGCGGCGACCTCGCCTCCACCGTGATGGTGCCCAACTCCCTCGGCCCGGCCGAACTGTTGCTGCATTACGGCACCGACGAACAACGCAATCATTACCTGCCACGGCTGGCCCGGGGCGACGACATTCCGTGCTTTGCGCTGACCGGCCCGCTCGCTGGTTCCGACGCCGGCGCCATGCCCGACACCGGGATCATCTGCAAGGGTGAATGGGAAGGCCAAGAAACCCTTGGCCTGCGCTTGAACTGGGAAAAACGCTACATCACCCTCGGCCCGGTCGCGACCTTGCTCGGCCTGGCCTTCAAGGCCTATGACCCGGATCACCTGCTCGGTGACAAGGAAGACCTGGGCATCAGCCTGGCGCTGATCCCGACCGACACCCCCGGCGTGGAAATCGGCCGCCGCCACTTGCCGCTGGGCGCGGCGTTCATGAACGGCCCGAACTCCGGCAAGGACGTGTTCATCCCGCTGGACTACCTCATCGGCGGCCAGGACATGCTCGGCAAAGGCTGGATGATGCTGATGAACTGCCTGTCGGTCGGGCGTTCGATCTCGCTGCCGGCAGTGGGCACTGGCGCGGCCAAGTTCACCAGCCTGGTGACCGGGCAGTACGCGCAGATCCGCGAGCAGTTCAACGTGCCGCTGTCTGCCTTCGAAGGCATTCAGGAAGCCATGGCGCGGATCGGCGGCAACGCCTGGATGATGGACGCCGCACGGATGCTGACTGCCAATGCAGTGGATCTGGGCGAGAAGCCGTCGGTACTGTCGGCGATCCTCAAGTATCACCTCACCGAACGCGGTCGCGAGTGCATCAGCCACGCCATGGATGTGCACGGTGGCAAGGCGATCATCATGGGCCCGAACAACTACCTGGGTCGCAGCTGGAACGGCGCACCGATCTTCATCACGGTGGAGGGCGCGAACATTCTCTCGCGCAACCTGATGATCTTCGGCCAGGGCGCGATCCGCTGCCATCCGTTCGTCCTCAAGGAAATGGCCCTCGCCGGACGCGAGGACAAGGATCAGGCACTCAAGGAGTTCGATGGCCTGCTGCTCAAGCACATCGGATTTGCCGTGAGCAACGCCGCCAGCACGCTGGTGCTGAACCTCGGTTTCGGCCATTTCGAACATGCGCCGGGAGACAAGCTCAGCCAGGGTTATTTCCGTGCCCTCAACCGTCAGGCTGCCGCGTTTGCCATGCTCGCCGACCTGAGCATGATGCTGCTGGGCGGCGAACTGAAGCGGCGCGAGCGTCTGTCGGCCCGATTGGGCGATGTGCTGAGCAACCTGTATCTCGCCTCCGCAGCGCTCAAGCGCTATCACGATCTCGACTCCCCGGCGTACATGGAACCGCTGTTCCGATGGGCGATGGAAGAAAGCCTCGGCCAGTCGGAAAAAGCGCTGGACGAACTGCTGACCAACTTCCCGAACCGAGTCTTCGGCTGCCTGTTGCGCGTGATCGTGTTCCCGTTCGGCCGCCGTCACAAAGGGCCTTCGGACAAACTCGGTGCCGAAGTGGCCGCGGTCATCGGCCGGGCCAAGGGCGATCCGGCGCTGGAAGAACTGCTTGCCGGCTGCTATCGCCCGCAATCGGCCGACGATGCGGTCGGTGCGCTGCAGCACGCCTGCGATCAGTTGAACGCTGCGCAACCGCTGCACAAAAAACTGCACACCTCGCTCAAGAGCGGTCAGGTCAAACCGGTCGTCGGCGAACACGCCATCGATGCGGCGCTGGAAGCCGGAGTGTTGCAGGCCGTGGAAGCCCAGACCCTGCGTGATGCCGAAGCGGCGCGGCGCAAGGTGATTGATGTCGATGATTTCGACAAGGAGCAACTGAAACCGGCGGACGGCAAAATCCGCTGATCCCTTCAATCAGTGAAAAACGGGCGCAGGGGCTTTATACTCCCGCGCCCGTTTTGCTCTTGAGGACTTATCTCGTGTCCAACGTCGTTGCCGATCATCTGGTTTTGCTCGACCATCTGCGCAGTATCCTGGTCGCCGTAGGTGAGGCCGATCAGGTTCCCGAAGAAAGCCATGCCCTGTTCCTGGAGCGTTTCGACGAACTGCTGGCGTCACTGCCGATCGAGCCGATCGAAAGCCAATACCTGGGCCAGGACATCCTGACTCAAGTGATTACCCGTTACCCGCAAATTGCCCACCTGATCCCGCGAGATCTGCTGTGGTTCTTCGCCGGCGACTGCCTGCATTACCTGTCCGACGAAGAAATCGACATGTATCAGGCGCTGGAAGAACGCCGCTACGAAGCCGAACAGAACGACGAGCCGTTCGACTGGAACCAGGAAAAACAGCTGCTGGCGATGTCCGCCCAGGACAGCAAGCACTGATTTTCGCCCGATAAAAAAGGCCCGCACGGTGATCCATGCGAGCCTTTTTTTTTCGGGTCAGAGCAACCCTTCACTCTCGGGCAATTCGTACTCGGCCAACGGTTTTGCACCGCCAGACTTTCCCGGTTTGCTCAGGGTCGGCTCTTTCTCCAGGCACTCCACCAGATAATCAATGAACACCCGCAGCTTCGGCGGCAGATAGCGCGTCGGCGAGTGCAGCAACCACAATCCGCCGTGGTACGAGGCCAGGAATGTCCATTCCGGCAGCACCTGCACGATCAGCCCCTGCTCCAGCGCATAACGCGCGGTGAAATACGGCAGGCTGCCAATGCCGATGTGCTGCAACACTGCGCCCAGACGGACGCCGGTGTGATTGGCGGCATACCGGCCGCGCACGCCGACGGTAACGGCTTTCGTGCCTTTCTTGAATTTCCAGCGCGCATCACTCGGGGTCTCGCCCAGGTAAATGCAACTGTGATTGAGCAAGTCGTGGGGATGAGTTGGCGTCCCGTGTTCGGCCAGGTATTGCGGTGTGGCGCAGAGCAAATGGTCGATGGTCAGCAGTTGTCGTCCCACCAGTCCGGCCGGTGGACGATCCGTGATGCGAATGGCCAGGTCGACATGGTCATCGATCAGATCGACCTGGCGGTCCTCCAGCAACAGCTCCACGTCGACCTTCGGATAGCGCCGCAGAAATTCCGGCATGTGCGGATGAATCACGAAGCGCCCAACCGCTTTCGGCACGCTGACCCGCACCAGCCCCTCCGCTTCGTGGGTGAACTGACCGCTGATCTCCATCACCGACTTCGCCGCGCTGACCATTTCCTGGCAGCGCTTGAACACCTCTTCCCCGCCATCGCTCAAGCGCAGTTTGCGCGTGGTGCGTTGCAGCAGCCGCGTGGCCAGCGCTTTCTCCAGCCGGGAAATACTGCGACTGACTGCCGAGGGCGATGAGCCCAACTGGCGAGCGGCTTCGGAGAAACTGCCGGTCTCGACGACCTTGACGAAAATCGCCATCTCACCAAGCAGCGGCAGGGGAAGATTTATGCTCACAGCGCAACAGTCCTTTGATGTTTGAACGGATTATCACGTTATTGCACGATTCATATAATTAAAAAAGAAACTTTAATAAGGGCATGGAATATGACGCTTCGCCTCTTTTTCCATAGTGATGACCTCAAGGCCAATGTGGAAGTCCTCGACTGCACGCCCCACGAGAACGAATTCGCCGTTGTGTTGCGCGCCACGCTTTTCCATCCCCAGGGCGGTGGCCAACCCTGTGATACCGGCTGGATTGGCGACAGCCAGGTGCTGCGAGTCGTCCAGGAACCGGACCGGATCATTCATTTCGTCGATCAACCGGTGCCGCTGGGCATGACCCAGATTCGCGTCGACGAAGAACGCCGCCGCTTCAACACCCGCATGCACTCTGCCGGGCATTTGATCGGCCACTTTGTCCAGGCCATGGGCTGGATGCCGATCAAGGCGCACCACTGGCCGGACGAGGGCCGGGTGCAGTTCAAACCCGGGGATTCGGCCCAGGAAGTCGATGCTCAAATCGTTCAATACGGCATCGGGCAGTGGATCGAACACGATCTGCCACGCCTGACGTCCCTGCGCGAAGGCGCGCGGGAAATCGGTTTCGGTGAACTGCCAGCCTATGGCTGCGGTGGCACCCATGTACGCAGCCTGAAGGATCTGGGCACAGTCACGATCGCGTCCCTTTCGCAGAAGAAAGGCACGTTGTCCGTCCACTACAGCGTGGATTGAGGATTTCGGGCGCTGTCAGATGCAGCGTCCGACGCCGGGGGAACCGCGTTCGCCGGTTCCGTTGACTATTCGATAGATGGACCTGAAACCATGATGCTTGACGTCGAGCGTCTCGATGAGACGTGCATAAAAAAACTGGCCAACGAAGAAGTCCTTGCCATCCGCGTCAAAGGCTTTCTGCCCCAGGCGCAGGCGATCCAGATTGGCGACAAGATCCTCGCCCCCGGCTTCGAGGGCTACATCAACGCGCCCAGTATCGGCCGCATCGGCATGGCGTTCTACGAGGCGGAAAACCAGCCGCTGCTGATCGAAGACTACTTCGAACGCGCCACCAGCAACATCGCCGAACTGCGTAACCGCTGCGCGCCCTACTCGTCGCCGGTCGACACCCTGCGCTGCATGCTCGACGAATCCTGGCCGGCAGGTGCCCACCTGGAAAACCTCTACGGTCGCAAGATGTACGTCGGCCTGTCCCGGGTGGTGAAACCGGGCGTGTGCTTCCTGGCCCATCACGACATCTTCGCCAAGGACGCCCCGGAAAGTTTTCAGGCCCGCAGCCTCGAGGCGCAGTTCGCCTGCAACGTCTACCTCAACATGCCAACCGAAGGCGGCGCATTGCAGATGTGGGAAGACGACATTTCTCCGGACCGCTTCGACGAAATGCGCGGCGACAGCTACGGCATCGACCCGGCGCTGCTCGGCCCGCCCGCCCTCGAAGTACGCCCGGAACCGGGGGATTTCATCATGTTCAATTCGCGTCGCATGCACTCGGTGACGCCGGGCGTGGCCGATCCGCGCTTGAGCCTTTCGTTTTTTGTCGGCTATCGCGGCAATGCTTCACCCCTGACTTTCTGGAGCTGAAATGACATCGAATTACCTGGGCGAGTTTCTGGCGCTGGCCACCATCCACTTTCTGGCCGTAGTCGCTCCCGGACCGGACTTCGCCGTGACCATACGCCAGAGTGTGCGCTTCGGCCGACTGGTAGGCATCTGCACGGCACTGGGCATCGGCGCGGGAATTTCCGTGCACGTGCTGTACACCCTGCTGGGCGTCGGCGCCCTGATGCACACCACACCGTGGCTGCTGACTGTCGCCAAAGTGGTCGGCGGCGCTTACATCCTCTACCTGGGCGTCAGCCTGATCCGCAGCAAACCCAAGACGGCACTGGAGGGCGAAAAGACCAGCGACGAACCACTGGTCGAGCAATCGCTGTTCAAGGCGTTCTCCACCGGCTTCCTGACCAACGCCACCAACCCCAAGGCCACGCTGTTTTTCCTGGCGATCTTCACCACGATCATCAGCGCCAGCACACCGCTGCAAATTCAGGCGCTGTACGGGTTGTGGATGTGCGGGGTGAATGCGTTGTGGTTCGTGATCGTCGCGCTGTTCTTTTCAAGCAGCAAAGTGCGCGTGCTGTTCATGCGCATGGGCCACTGGTTCGAGCGCAGCATGGGGGTGATTCTGATCCTGTTTGCCGGGCGTCTGGTGCTGTCGATGTAAGCGCATTGATCGGAGAAGCCCGATCCAGACGGATTGGACGGGCTTTTTCATTTCTGCGCCGCTTTTGCATTTCTGTGCGACGCATCCCACTTCGGGGGCTCCCCTATCACTTGCGGGTGGTGTTAGTTTGCGAAACCGTCTGACGCATCGATCAGACACTTCCTACTCACTGCCTGCAAAGGAATGCCCATAGCAATGGACTTTTCACTCAAGCAACTGGCCGCGTCGACGCTGATCCTGGCCAGCCTTTCGTCCGTGACACTGCCAGCCCACGCCAACCTTACCGAGCAGCAGAGCGCGACCATCCTCAAGACATTCAATGAGGCAAAGGTCAGTGACTTCAGAGCGTTTCTCGGTGATCTGGCCAAGAACGACCTGAGCAAGACCGACGAACTGCGTCCAGCCATCAGCGCTTTCCTCGACAACAAGACGCTGACCGCCGAACAGCAGAACGAAATCCATCGCCTGCTCGGCCTCTACACTCGCGTGAAGTACGGCAAAGCCGCTTTGGAAACCCTGCGTGAACTGGTGGAAATCCCAACCTTCCGCAAGGACGGTGTCGATCAGCACAACAATCCCGAATTCATCAAGATCGCCGGCAAGATCAAGGAGCTGGCCGAGTCTTTCGGCTTGAAGTATCGCAACATCGACAACCGCGTTTACGAAATCTCCCTCGACGGCAACGGCAAAGACGTCGTCGGCATCCATGCTCACGCCGACGTGGTGCCGGTAACGCCGGAAAACTGGGTGCTGAAGGACGGCACCAAACTTGACCCGTTCAAGGTCACGCTGATCGGCGACCGCATGTACGGCCGCGGCACCGAGGACGATAAAAACGGCATCGTTGTGACGCTGTACGCCATGAAGGTGATCAAGGAAGAGAAGCTGCCACTGGCGCGCAATTTCAAACTGCTGGTGGACACCACCGAAGAAACCACCGGCGACGCGATTCCTTACTACTTCGAACGCAACCCGACGCCGGAGTACAACCTGGCACTGGACGGTGGCTACCCGGTAGTGATTGCCGAGAAAGGCTACGGCACCGTCATGGCCAAGTTCGCCAAGCGCAACGCCGAGGGCAAAGGCGCAGAACTCATCTCGATGACCGGTGGCCTGGCGACCAACCAGATCCCTTCGGTTTCGGTCGTCACGCTGGTGACCGACAAACCCGCCGACCTGGCAGCCAGCCTGCAAAAGGCCGGCGCTGAATACGCCAAGCGCAATGGCGGCGATTTCGAAGTAAACGCCAAGGTCGATGGCAAAGACGTCAAACTCACCGTCACCGGTGTTTCCGCGCACTCGTCCGAGCCTGAATCCGGCGTCAACCCGGTGGCCCGCATGCTCGACTTCATCCACAGCGTGGACGGCAAGATCGCCTTCAAGCACAACCACATCACCGACGCTGCACACTACGCCGCTGACAACTGGGGTCTGGACTACAAGGGCGGCAAACTGGGCGTCGGTTTCGCCGATGACTTCATGGGCCCGCTGACCACCTCCCTGACCTACGTCGGCATGGACGAAAAAACCTTCAAACTCGCGGTCAACCTGCGCGTACCGAAGGGCAAGTCGCCGGAAGTGCTCAAGACCGAGATCGCCGACAAACTGGCAGCCTGGAGCAAGAAAAACCATGTCGCGGTGAACTTCGACTATTCGATCGCCGAACCGATGTACCGCAACCCTGAAGGCGAGTGGGTCAAGGCACTGCTGGCCGTGGCAACCGAGAATCTGGGCATGAAACACGAATTCGGCACCTCGGCGGGCGCCACCTCGGTGCATGAACTGCCGAACGGTGTGCAATTCGGCCTGGCACGACCGGAGGTCAAGTACACCGGTCACACCGATGGCGAGTTCAAGACCATTGACCAGTTTTTGCTGGACCTGCAGATCGTCACCGAAATGATGGGACGCATCGGGCAATTGCCGAAGCTCTGATCACATATCGGGCCTGCCACATTGGCGGGCCCACAAAAAAAGGACCTCGCGGTCCTTTTTTTATTGCGCGACAAAAAACGCACAAACAAAAACGCCGCTCATCACTGAGCGGCGTTTTTGTTGAATATGGAGCGGGAAACGAGACTCGAACTCGCGACCCCGACCTTGGCAAGGTCGTGCTCTACCAACTGAGCTATTCCCGCAATGGCGTCCCCTAGGGGACTCGAACCCCTGTTACCGCCGTGAAAGGGCGGTGTCCTAGGCCACTAGACGAAGGGGACAGGCTACAACTTTCACTAATAAAAACGCCGCTCTTTGCAAAGCGGCGCTTTTTGAATTTGGAGCGGGAAACGAGACTCGAACTCGCGACCCCGACCTTGGCAAGGTCGTGCTCTACCAACTGAGCTATTCCCGCAAATGGCGTCCCCTAGGGGACTCGAACCCCTGTTACCGCCGTGAAAGGGCGGTGTCCTAGGCCACTAGACGAAGGGGACACGCTACCCGGAACACATGGTGTGTGTTTCGGTGTCCAGATCCGTCTCCGAAGATTGGGTTCTGGTTTCACTCAGCACCGCCCGAAAGCGTTGCTGTTTAAAATTGGAGCGGGAAACGAGACTCGAACTCGCGACCCCGACCTTGGCAAGGTCGTGCTCTACCAACTGAGCTATTCCCGCATTGGCGTCCCCTAGGGGACTCGAACCCCTGTTACCGCCGTGAAAGGGCGGTGTCCTAGGCCACTAGACGAAGGGGACACACTACAACATTCACTCCCTGCCGCGTTTCGCTGTGTGCTTTACGCTGCAAGTGGCGCGCATTCTATGGATGGATTGAAAGGTCGTCAACCCCCAGATATAAATTTATTTAAATCAATGACTTCGACCTGCTTTACGGACCGATTCCGGCTTTTGCGTCGCCCGACGATTGACGCCTATATTCCGACACTCGCCAAGGCGTTATAGTCCACGGCACAGGTGATGGCAATCTGCACCCCAAGGGCCAGCATTTATATAAGCGGCTCCCTGGCCGATACAGATACAGCTTCGCCGATCCAAACCCGTCGAGCGGCGCTAGGCTCCTCTATGCCAAGCCACTACACTCGCACGCGAACCCTATAAAGAGGTCTTACCGGTGACACCACTCATGATCACCCTGCTAGTCATAGCCGGGATCGCAATCTTGATCGCCATTGGCTACATGAACCATGTGGTGGAAAACACCAAACTGGAGAAGGCCCGCACCAAGGTCGAACTCAACGACCGCCTGCGCCGTTGCGGCGAACTGACCGAAACCTTCCCCGGCCAGTTCATGACCCCGGCCCTCAAGCTGCTGCTGACCCGCCTCGAGCTGAACGTCTGCCAGCGCCTGCTGAACCTGGAAAAGACCAGCGCCACCACCAAGGCCCGCATCACCGAACTCAGCGCCCTCGTCGCCCAGGGCGAATCGATCCCGGTCAACAACCCGCCGGCCCCGATCCAGACCGAAGCCAAGGCCAAGGACGTGCGCTTCCTCCTCGAAGCCCTCCACGGCCAGATCACCCGCGCGGCGCAGGACGGTTTCCTGCCACCAAACGAAGCCAAACACTGGATCCGCGAAGTCCGCCACATCCTCGTGCTGCTGCACATCGAGTTCTTCAACAACCTCGGCCAGCACGCCCTCCAGCAAAACCAGCCAGGCCAGGCCCGCCTCGCCTTCGAACGCGGCGTGCAATACCTGCGCAAACAGCAAGACCCGCAAATCTACGCCGAACAACTCCAATACCTGGAAAAACTCCTGGCCCGCGCCAATGCCCAGGTCATGGACAAAATCGCCCCGATCGAAGGCGAAGAAAACCAGCTGACCGCCGGCCTTAAAGATGTCGAGGCTGACGCGGACTGGAAGAAAAAAGTGATTTACGACTGAGTGCAGTCAAAGAGAGAAGCCACCGGAAGGTGGCTTTTTTATTGCCCGCGAGAAAGATCAAAATCAAAAGCGCCCTCACCCCAGCCCTCCCGAAACGTCGGACCGCCCGTAGGGAGAGGGAGCCGACCGAGTTGATTGGGAGAGCCGACGTGAAAGACCGAGTCGCACTCGGGTTTTGAAACGCATGCAACCCAACTCACACTGCGGCACCGTCTGCTGCTTCTTCAGCTTCTTCAGCTTCTTCAGCTTCTGCGTTGGCTTTGGCTTTGGCTTTGGCTTTGGCTTTGGCTTTCACCACTCAACACAATGAGCGTTAGCTCGAGTACCGCTTTTGACGTGCCGGCCCCATCGGAAGGCTGAGTGGAGGGATTTATCCGGGGGTGGGAGCGCAGCGACCGTGCGGCGCAGCCGCATGC